>PMCP01000044.1 GCA_003155415.1 Gammaproteobacteria bacterium
TTCTCACTGCTGTGGAAGCCGAACGACAACGTGACGATCGAGCCTTCGGTCCAGATGCAGAGCGTGCGCAGCCACGACCCGACGGGGTATGAGCTCCTGGTGTCGGATCCCTCGCGCGCGATCTGGAACTCGGACCATTCGACCGACGAGCGGGCCAACGATCCCATTACCACCGCCAGCCTGAAGGTTGAGTGGCAGCTGAAGAACCTGGTGGCGACGTCCGTGACGTCACTCGTGTCGCGTTACTACAGCTTCCATGCGGACTACACGCAGTTCCAAGACAAGTCCTTCTTCGGCAATCCGTATCCGCTTACGGGTCTGCCTGACGACTTCGGCCTCGGTAACTACGGCATCGACCAGCACGATCTGTACGAGGAGTTCCGAGTCGCCTCGGCCAAGAGTGGATCCCGTTGGAACTGGGTGGCGGGTGTCTTCCTATCGGATCAGAAGCAGTACGACTTCGCGCACGTGATCCATCCAAACCTGCCGGATCTCGTGCTTGCGCGCTTTGGGGTCACCATCGATAAGGTTCTCGGCTCCCTTCCCTATCTCGGGAAGTGGGTTGCGTTCAACGACGTGAACACGAAGAGCAAGGAAATCGCGCTGTTCGGCAACGTCGACTTCGCCATTACCGAGAAGCTGAAGCTCACCATGGCGGGCCGGTCGACCAAGTACGACCAGCACACCACGAGCTTCATCGCGGGTCCGTTCAACGGTGGCGAGCAATTCTTCGCGTCAGATGCCAGCGGTAGTCCGTTCACGCCGAAGGTGGTGCTGTCCTATCAGGCCACCGACAAAACGATGTACTACGTCAACGCGGCCAAGGGCTTCCGCATCGGTGGTGTGAACCCGCAGATCGACAACGTGCAGCCTGGGTGCCAGGCGGCGAAGCCGGGCTATATCGCGCGCGGCATCAAGTTCGATCACCAGTTCCAGCCGGACTCGCTGTGGAGCTATGAGGTCGGAGTGAAGACACGCCTGCTCGAGAACCGTCTCTCGATCGACGCGTCGGCCTACCACATCGATTGGAAGGACATCCAGAACAACCTCGGCATCTCGGGATGCGGTTTCTCGATGATCTTCAATCTCGGTACCGCGAGCGCCAACGGGTTCGATGTCGGTCTCCAGGCGTTGCTGGGCGAGCACGTCAAGCTCGATGCGAACGTCGGTCGCACGAACGCTCGGTACACGCAGACCATTTCTGGGCTCGTCACCGCGGGTGAGCAGATCAGCGGCCCGGGCGCCGCCGTGCCGCCGTGGACGGCGACCGTGGGGGCTGAGTTCGACTTCCGGATCGGCCGCCACGACTCGTACGTGTGGCTGCAGGACGTCTACCACAGCTTCAACGACGGACGGTTCGGTACGCAGACGCTTGCGGACGCCGCGACCTACAACCCGCTGTTGCCCGTCAATCCGCAGACCCACCAGGCGAATCTGCGGCTCGGCATGCGTTTGACGAAGGTCGATGCCTCGTTCTTCGTCAACAACGTGACCGACGAGCATCCCCTGCTGGCGGTCGGTAACGTCAATGCCACGGATACGCGGCTCATCGGCACCACCTGGCGGCCGAGGACGGTCGGGATCAACGCGACGATCCGTTACTGATCTGTCAATCACTTACGGACAATTGTTCCCGGGCGCGCTTGAGTTTGAGCGCGCCCGGGGACAAGCTACCCCGCGAGGTTCGCGTACGCGAGCTGTCATAGGGGGAGGAAGGCCGTGTCCGTCGCCGTCGAATCGCGCCAGCGAGCTACGAAATGGGACGAATTCACGTCCAACGTCAGCTCCCAGTTCTCCACTCGCTTTCAATTCACTCCGCTGACGCCGGATCCTTTCGCGCCAGAGATGGAGTTTCACCCGGGTGACGGGGTGGCTATTTCACGCGGGTTGATGCCCGCGTTGCGCCTTACGAACTACGGCAGCTCCTGGCCCGATCCTTTCTTTCAAGTCACCCGTGCGGACCAAGCGTCCGTGCTGACGATGGAAGGGCGCGGAACGTTGCAGTTGGCGCCTGGGGAGTTGGTGATTTTGAGGCCGGAGGTCGCCGGCGAGTGGACGATAGATCGCACGTACACCACGTCGGCCATCCACATCGAAGAAGGGTTGCTGCGCAAGCACATCCCGGATCCGTTGGATCTCGTCGGCCACGCCCTCGATTTACCTCCGGCGNNGTGCTCGTTTCTGCACATGCTGGCGCTCACTCCGCGTGTGCAGGCGCCGGAGGATCGCGTCGAGCGTTACGCCGTCGAGTTTAGGCGCGCGCAGATCAAGGCGTTCATTCAAGAGAATTACGCCAAGCCCGGGCTCTCCACCGAGGACATTGCCGATCATCTCGCTATTACGCCGCGCTATGTGCAGATGGCACTGGCGCCCGAGGGTTTGACGCCTACGGAGTATCTGCGCGTGTGCCGGCTCGAGGCCGCACGCCGGCTGCTGTCGTCGTCCGCGTTCGCGAGCCACAGCATCACCGAGATCGCGTTTGAATGCGGGTTTGCGAGCTCGGCGCATTTTTCGACGGAGTTCAGGAAGCGCTTCGGCCGAAGCCCGCGCAGCTACCGCCAGGCGGCGCCGGCGCTGCGGGGCCCCTGACTGCCTACCGATCAGCCGTCGCGAGCCCATATCCACCCCCGACGCGGATCGACAGAATGGCCCCTCGCCGTAGGCCGTTCGGCAGGGGGGTAGTGCGGCGCGCCGCTGCGTGGCGCTGCCTGATTCGCGTTGTACGGTGTTGAGTTGTGGCGGTGGCAGCCCAGGCGAGAGGGCGTTCGTGCAGTGAGTGGTCGGCAAGACAAATCGGACAATTCCGAGGTGGAAGCGCCACTCCCCGAAAGCGGCGCGCGATTTCAGTCGTTTGTGACGGCAACCTCGGATGTGATTTACAGCGTGAGCCCCGATTGGAGTGTCATGCGCCACCTCGAGGGCGGCAAGTTCATTGCGGATACGACCCACCCGGATGAGCGTTGGCTGGCAAAGTACGTTCCGAAGGACGATCAGCCATTGGTGCTCGCGGCCATCGACAACGCAATTCGGACGCAAAGCCTTTTCGAGGTGGAATGTCGCGTCCTTCGTGCGGATGGAACCATCGGGTGGGCGCTGTCCTGTGCAGTACCGATTCGGGGCGCCCGGGGCGAAATCGTCGAATGGTTCGGCGCGACCCGCGAAATCACCAAGCAAAAACAGGCGGAAGAAGCTGCCAGGATTCGGAACGCGGAGTACGAAGCGCTGCTTAAGCAGGCTCTTTCCAACGAGAAGCAGGCCAGGGAAGAAGCCGAAAGCGCCAACCGTCTCAAGGACGAATTCCTCGCGAAGGTCTCGCACGAGCTGCGTACCCCCTTGAACGCCATCATGGGGTGGACCGAGCTCATGCAGACGCACAGCCTCGATCACGAGACGACGAGCCGAGCACTGGAAACCATCGCCAGGAACGTTCGGATTCAAAGCCAACTGATCGAGGATCTGTTGGACGTGTCGAAGATCATCACGGGAAAACTGCAGCTCCATGTCACGCAGGTGGACATCATTGCCGCCACCAAGGCGGCGATGGAGGGGGTTCGCAGGGCCGCCGAAAACAAAGAGATCCGCCTCGGCATGGTCATCGATCCGCAAGTAGGGCCGGTCTTGGGGGATTCAACGCGAATTCAACAGATCTTTTGGAACCTGTTATCGAATGCCATCAAGTTCACGCCGAAGAGTGGCAGGGTAGATGTGCAGCTGAAGCGGGTAGGCTCGCAAGTGGAGCTGGCTGTTGCGGACAACGGTGCCGGCATCCGGCCGGAGTTCCTGCCGTTTCTCTTCAACCGCTTTCGTCAGGTGGAGGGGTTTCCCTTGCGAGCCCATGGCGGATTGGGCCTCGGCCTCGCGATTGTGCGGCACCTGGCGGAGTTGCACGGCGGAACGGTGCGCGTAGATAGCGCGGGCGAGGGGCAGGGCGCGACGTTCACCGTGTGTCTGCCATTGGCGACAGCCGGCTAACAGCTCAGTTGTGCACCTGGTTCGGGTGTGTGTAATCATCGCAATACGCACCACAAACCCATGATGCAAATTCCAGTGACGAGCGCAGGAACCCTTGGTACCAAACATCTGGTGCTGATCGTCGAAGACGACGTAGATGCACGCGAGGCCTACGAGCGCTTTCTGTCGATGAATGGTTTTCGTACCGCTGTGGCGAGTGATGGGCGTGAAGCGCTGCGCAAGATTGCCAGCCTTCAGCCCGATCTGGTCGTGATGGACCTCGCCATGCCGGCCCTGAATGGCACGGAGGCGATACAAGCCATGCGCGAGTCCAAGAGCACCAGCCGAATTCCGGTGCTGGTGTTGACTGCGCACGGGCGGGACGGCTCGGAGACCGTCCGCACCTTGGACTGCGAGGGGTTTTTGCTCAAACCGTGCCCGCCGAGCGAACTCCTCGCGGAAGTGAACCGCGTTCTCGAGCGCGCCGGAAAATAGCCTCGCCGCCCCGATTGCGGATTACGGCAGCGCGAACACGTACAGCGCATTCTGAGCGCCGGCGCGCTGATCTGGCGTCAGGCTCGCAAGGCCGAACGTGTTCAGTGAGCCTCCGGTGCTAACCGCGATGTACTGCTTGCCGTTCACCGCGTACGTGGCCGGATAACCCGTGATCTGCGAGCCGAGATTCACATCCCAGAGCACGGCGCCGGTCTCTGGATCGAACGCACGGAAGTGACCGTTGGTGTCGCCGCCGAACAGCAGTCCGCCGGCCGTCACCATCAGCGACGTCTGGCCGGCGCGCTGCTCGCGCTTCCATACCGTCTTTCCCGTCTCCACCGAGATCGCCTCGATCGTGCCCACGTTCTCGGTGCCTGGCGTGATCACATTCTTCATGCGGATCGCATAGAGGTCGTCGAGGCTCGGCTTCGCCGCCGTCGAGGTGACCGTCATGCACGTGTTCTGCAGCGGGAAGTACATGAGCTTCGTCACTGGGCTATAGGCACCGGAGTGGAAGTTCTTGCCGCCGAGAGCGCTGGGGCAGGCGAAGACGTCCTGATTAGGCGCCGTGAACATCTTCTCCTTGGCCACGTTGCCGAAGCCGGACTCCGTGTTCACCGACTCGATCACGTTCTGTTCGACGGTGGGCCGCGCCCACAGGAACTGGCCCGTCTCCCGATCGATCGTGTACACGATGCCGGTCTTGCCCGGGATGCCCGTGATGACTTTGTACGTCTGGCCCGTGCGCACGCGCGGATTGATCCACTTGACGGACTTTGGATCTGGCGCGACGGCCGTGTCGACGATCATGCGCTCGAACGGATGATCGAAGTCCCAGTGATCCACCGTGTGCTGGAGGTACCAGACGATCTTGCCGGTGTCCGCGTCGAGCGCAAGTGTGCTGTTGTGGTACAGGTACTGCTTGTCGTTGCCGGCCAGCATGAATTTCGGGGCCGGCGAAGTCACCGACGTGCCGATGTAGAGACGGTTCAAGTCCGGGTCGTAGCTTGGCACCATCCACGTGCCTACGTGGCGACGCTCCTCGTACGGGATGTTGCCCCACGTTTCGTTGCCTGGTTCGCCGGGCTTCGGGATCGTGCGCGTGCGCCACAATTCTTTGCCCGTCTGCGCATCGAACGCCGTGATCACGCAAGCCTCGGGGCCGCCTTCGGGCTCGCAGCCACGGCCCGAAATCACCTTGCCTTTCGCCACGATGGGCCCGGCCGTGTGTTGCGCGCCGTGCTTGTAGTCCAGGATCTTGGTTTCCCACGCGAGCTTGCCGGTGCGCGCATCGATCGCGTACGCGTACTGGTCGTTGCCATTGTCGAAGATGAAGTTGCCAAAGATCGCGAGGCTGCGGTTGATGGCCGGGAACGGGATGTAGTCGCCCAAGTCTTCCGGATAGGTGCGGCGGTACTCCCAGATCAAGTCGCCGGTGACGCCGTCGATGGCCTGTGTGATGTCATTCGGATTCGGAAAGAACATCACGCCGTCGTGCACGAGCGGCGTGCCTTCCTGCACGCCTGGGTTCAGCGGCCGCGTCCACACGAGCCGCAGTTGCGCGACGTTGCGCTTCGACACCTGGTCGAGCGGGCTGTACCCCCAGTGATTGCGCGTGCGCCGCCACGACAGCCAGTCGCCCGGATCTGGATTTGCGAGCATCGCTTCGGTGACGGGCCGAAGTGTGCGTGCCGGCGCGGGCGGCTGGGCGGCGGCGGTGTGAAGCTGCAACGCGATGAGTGCCGCGAACGTGGCGGTGAGCGGACTGGGTCGCATCAGAGATTCTCCATGGTCAATCAGGCGCGCTGTGGCGCGGTGGTGCCACCAGCGGCGGTTTGCGCTGACTCGGCGCCGACATTGAAGCGGTACTTCGGCAGGAAGAGCATCACGAGCGCCGAGGCGAGCAGGATTCCCGTCGCGACGTACAACCCGTTGTGGTACGTGTGGTCGGCCGAGAGCTCGCGAATCTTTGGTAGTCCCCAGATGCCGATGCCGGAACCCAAATAGAACAAGCCGAAGATCACGCCGTAGATCCGGCCGTAGGCGAGGTTGCCGTAGTAGCGTTTGATCAGAAACGCGAGCACGTCGAATTCGGCGCCGAGCAGGAAGCCGATCAGGAGCGCGCTCAAGTAGCCCAAGTTCGGGTGCGTCGCGTACAAGACGCAGGCCACTGCGCCGCCGATGGAGACCGTCGTCAGCACGCGCGGCGCGAAGATGTGGTCGATCACGAAGCCGATCAGCACGCGCGCGAACAGCAGGCCGAAGCCGAATGTGGTCTGTAGCTGCGCGGTTTCCGCGGCCGTCCACCCGGCATCCCGGAGGAGCGGTGCCTGCTGCGTGACGAGGCTGGTCGCGGTGATGCCGAGCAGGAAGAAACCGACATTCAGCATCCAGAACGTGGGCTCGTGTAGTGCTTGCCGGAACGAAAAGCCGAACGTCTTGCCGGCGCCGCTCGCCTTGCGCGCGGCTGCTTCCTGGGCAGAAGGTTCGCGCAAGCAGTAGGCGACGACCGGCCAGCTGATGACCAGCACGAGCACCGCAAGCGTCAGCAGGGCGCTGCGCCAACCGTAAGCCGCGATCATGGGCCCGAGCACGAGCATGGGCAGCAGCGTGCTGCCGACGCCGATGCCGGCGTTCGCGCAGCCAAGCGCGAGCCCGAGCTTGCGGTCGAACCACGGCGTGACGGCCTGCAGGAAACCGAGCGGCCAGAGGCCGATGCCCGCGATCGGCACGAGCGCCCACAGCAGGTAATAGACGGCCATGTTGTTCGGCGTGAAGTACAGCGCCGCGAGGCTCAGGGCGAACAGCGGAATCGACGTGAGCACCACGCGCCGTGGCCCGAACCGGTCGACGAGCAGGCCTTGCAACGGCGAGATCACCACGATCAGGTAGGCGACGATCGTGAATGCGAACGATACGTCGACGCGGCTCCAGCCGAATTCTTTTTCGATGGGCGTGATGTAAGCGGCGACGGTGAGATTGGCGATGACGCTTGGGCCTAGCGCGAGGCCGACCATGGCCCCAAACGTGGTGAGCAGCCCGTTTCGCGAAGTTTCGGATTGGGTCGCGGTCGTCATCGTGTTGAGCCCCCCCGGACTTGTGTCGTCGTTTTTCTTATCTCGGTCGCCACGCCAGCCGATGCGCGATTCGCGAGCGCGGCGGCGCCGTCAGCGCACGCCGCGCTCGCGGCCTTCCTTTTTAGGGGAGGGCGAAGACGAAGAGCTGATTGCCGGAGCCCGGGTGCAGCTCGGGCGCCAAGCGCGCGAGACCGAACGCGAGACCCGATCCGCCCGTGCTGACGGCGATGTACTGCTTGCCGCCGACCGAGAACGTGGCCGGGTAGCCGTTGACCGGCGCGCCCAAGTTCACATCCCACAGGATCTGGCCCGTCTTCTGGTCGTACGCGCGGAAGTGGCCGCTAACGTCGCCGCCGAATACTAGGCCGCCAGCTGTCGACATCAGGCTCAACATGCCCGCGCGTTGCTCGACCTTCCACTCGGTTTTGCCGGTGGCGACCGAGATCGCTTGCAGCGTTCCGACGTTCTTCTCGCCCGGGGTGACCACGATCTTCGACGAGAACCGATACAGGCTGTTCTCGTTCGGATCGAGCGTGCGCTCACCCGAGGTTTCCTCCATGCAGGTGTTCTGCAGCGGGAAGAACATCAGGCCCGTTTGTGGGCTATAGGTGCCCGACGGGTAGTTCTTGCCGCCCGACGTGCTGGGGCAAATCAGCTTTGTCTGCCCGGACGCCGTGAATTCTGCGTCCGGATTCACCTTGGCCGCTCCCGATTCCTTGTTGAGCTCGGAGATGACGTTCTGATGCGTCGTCTCGCGCGCCCACAGGAACTTGCCGGTGGCGGCATCGAGCGTGTACACGAGACCCGTCTTGCCTGGGATGCCCGTGATCACGCGGTGCTTCTCGCCACGCTGCGCGCTCGGGTTGATCCACTTCACGGCGCTCGGATCGGGCGAGACATCGGTGTCTACGATGAGGCGCTCGAACGGATGATCGAGATCCCAGCTGTCGACGACATGCTGGAAGTACCAGCGCATGTTGCCCGTGCTCACGTCGAGCGCGAGCGTGCTGTTGTGATACAGGTACTGCTTGTCGTTGCCGGCCAGCATGAACTTCGGCGCCGGTGCAGTGACCGACGTGCCGACGTACACGAGCTTGGTTTCGGGATCGTAGCTTGGGACCATCCACATGCCGACGTGCCAACGTTGCTCGTACGGAATGTTGCCCCACGACTCGTTGCCGGGCTCACCAGGTTTCGGAATCGTGCGGTGCCGCCACAGTTCCTTGCCGGTCTTGGCGTCGAACGCCGTAATGACGCACGCCTCGGGCCCGCCCTCCGGCTCGCAGCTGCGGCCCGAGATGACTTTGCCGTCGGCCACGATGGGGCCGGAGCTGTTCTTCGCGCCGTGGCGGTAATCCAGGATCAGCGTTTCCCACGCGAGCTTGCCAGTCTTCGCGTCCATTGCGTACGCATAGCCGTCGGCGCCGTTGTCGAGGATCAGGTTGTCGTAGATCGCGAGGTTGCGGTTGGTCGTGGCGGCCGGAAAAAACTCGCCGACGTCGGACGGCATCGAGCGGCGGTACTCCCACAGGAACTCGCCGGTCGCGGCGACAAACGCCTGCGTCACGTCGCCGGGGTTCGGGAAGTACAGAATGCCGTCGTGAATGAGCGGCGTGCCTTCCTGGTCGCCGTTCGTCAACGGCCGCGTCCACACCATGCGCAGCTGAGCGACGTTGCGGCGCGAAACCTGGTCGAGCGGGCTGTAGCCCCAGTTATTCAGCGTGCGCCGCCACATGGGCCAGTCGCCGTCGTCGGGCTTCGCCAACATCGCGTCGGTGACGGGGCGGAAATTCTTGAACGCGTCCTGGCCGTGAACGGGCAGGGCGAAAAGTAAGGTCGCAGCACCGAGGATGGCGACGAGACCGGCAACGCGGGTCATTCTACGAGTCCCCCAGGAGTTGATAGTAGCGCTTTGAATCTTACCCCAAAGTCAGCCAATGACACTGACGTTCCGCCGCTCGGGGCCAGTGAGCTCGGTTGCATGCCTCTGGTTCCAGGTTTAGCGTGTATCGAAGTGTATTTCGGGGGAGTCCGATGTTCGTAACCGACAGTCCGTGTCTCGTGGGTAGATGGTTCTCGCAAGCCGTGCTCGCCACCGCCTTGACGGTCGCGGCCGCCGCTGCATCCGCGGCGATCACCCTGCCGGAGCAGAAGGACAAGCTCACCGAGATTGGCCGGCAGCATCGCACCGCATCCGAGCTGTATAAGGACTTCGAGAAGCAGGCCAACGGCGGGCAGAAGCTCAACTTCGCGCAGATGCCGGACTGGACCGGCATCTACACGCGCGGCGGCATCATCTTCAACTTCGACCCGGATCAGGGTCGTGGCACACCCACGGCCAAGCTCACGCCTGAGTATCAGAAGCGGCTGAAGGAGAAGCTCGACAATCGTGCGAAGGGCATCGAGTTCGACTACCTGAGTAACTGCGCGCCGCCGGGGGTTCCCCGTTGGCTGACAGAACCGTTCCTGCGCGAGTTCGTCGTCACGCCGGGCCAGACGCTCTTGATCAACGAGATGGTCAACGACATCCGGCGCGTGTACACCGATGGTCGCGACCACATCGCGGAAGGCGATCGCTACCCGATGTACAACGGCGACACGATCGGCTTCTGGGACGGCGGCCGGCTCGTTACGCACACCAATTCGTTGCGTGCTGGCCAATATCAGCGCGGGCAGCCGGATTACTCCGACCAGGTCGAGACGGTGGAGATCTGGCAGAAGATCGACGACAAGACTCTGATCGCTCACGTGTGGGTGTACGATCCGCCGTCGCTCTCCGAGCCGTGGTACGTGAAGCAGACGTACACGAAGCTCTCCGACGACGATAAGCGCCTGCGTATCCGCTACTGGGACTGCGGTGAGAATCAGAACAACACGGTCATCCAAACAGACAACGGCTCGTCGCAGTTCCGCGATTTCACTTTCGACAAGTAACGCGAGGGCGGTTCATGCGTGCATCGATCGTAATCGCCGCGATGTTCGCCGCGACGCTGGCGGCGTGGGCGCCGAAACCCTTCGCGCAAGCGCCCGCCGCCGGGCTCGTGCCGGCGGAGCGCGACGCCAAGGTGGCGCTTGGTAAGCAGCACGCGACTGCGGCGGAGCTGTATGCGGCGCTGAAGAAACGCGCCAACGGCGGCACGCCGCTGACGCCGACGAGCATGCCGGACTGGACCGGCCTCTGGCAGCGCGTCGGCGCACCGTTCTTCGATCCCACGCAGAAGCGCGAACAGTTGACCACGGCGAAGCTCAAACCCGCGGCGCTCGCGGACTTGAAGCAGCGCCGCGAGCAATCGGCCAAGGGTGTCGAGTACGACCCGATCAGCGATTGCGGGCCGCCGGGTTTTCCGCGTTGGCTCGCGATTCCGTTCCTGCGCGAGTTCATCGTCACGCCGACGCAGACGTATCTCTTCTCCGAGACGGTCAACAACATGCGCCGCGTGTACACCGACGGCCGCGAGCATCCGCCCGCGGCGGACGCGTATCCGCTCCACTATGGCGATTCGATCGGCTTCTGGTCGGGCCAGACGCTCGTGATCCATACGTCGCAGGTGCAGGCCGGCATCTATCACCGCAACGATCCGCAATATTCCGAGCGGCTCGAAGCGGTCGAGGTGTGGCGCAAGGCCGACGCGACGACGGTGCTCGTCGACGTGTGGGTGTACGACCCCGTTAACCTCGACGAGTCGTGGTACGTGCAGCAAACCTACAAGCAGGTGCCGAACGCGGATGGCGCGGTGCGCATCGGCTACTGGTACTGCGGCGAGAATCCGAACAACACAATCGTGAAGACTGGCGAAGGCAGTTCGCAGTTCTCCGACTTTACGTTCGAGAAGAAATAGGGCGCGTCGTTGCGTTACGCCGTTCGGGCTTTGAGTGTGTGAGGCCCCTCGCGGGACACGCCGGAAATNNGTGCGCAGACGGTCCCGCGAGGGGCCTCACGCACTCAAAGCCCGAACGGCTCGTTCATCGCCACCTTTGTCTGTGTCGCACCGCGGCATCGCAAGCCGTCTTCTCTCCGCGAGAGGGGGGTGAGGAAGAGGTGCCAGGTTTATCGGGCGCGCGCGCTGCGCCCAACAGCCCGCCGCGAAGCGCTCACCAGGTGACGTCGGTGTATGAGAGCCCTCGCGGGACCGTCTGCGCACAGGGATGTGCGCAGCCGAGCCGGAGGGACCCGATTTCCGGCGTGTCCCGCGAGGGCTCTCATACGCCGGCGTCACCGTTTGGCACCGTGCCCTAACGCGGGCCGCGAAGAGAACCATCAGCGCGCGCGCAGAACGTGGCGCCGGGGTCAGTCGTCGATGGGCGTGCCGAAGTCGGCGTAGGCGGGATTGAAGCCGCGCGCGACGAGCCAGTCGCGGAGGGCGGGGCCCGTGCCGCGCGGCCAAGGCTTCAGCTTAGCGAATGGGACTTCTTTGTACGCGTCGAGCTCGGAGGCGTCGAGCTTGATGGCGCCCGGCCCGCCGCGCACGTGGTACGCGAAGATGATCTGGTTGAAGAGCTCGAACGGATAGATACCGATCATGCTCTCGAGCTTTGCGGGGATGCCGAGCTCCTCGTCCACTTCGCGCAGCACCGCCGCTTCCGGATGCTCGCCCTGCTCGAGAAACCCAGCCACGAGCCCGAACCACGTCGGCGGCCGCCCGATGCTGCGCACGAGGATCACGTTGCCGTCGCGTTCGACCACGGCAGCGACGACGGGCACCGGATTGCGGTACTGCACGAAGCCGCACGCGGGACACTCGAGCCGCGACTTGCCGCCGTGCTCCGCGGTCCTCAGTTCGGTGCGGCACAGAGGGCAGTAGCGGTAAGCCTTATCGTTCATCGAGCTACACTATAGACAAACGTATGCTCGACCTCGACGCCTATTTTCGGCGCATTGCCTACCACGGCGAGCGCGCGCCGACACTGCCAACACTACGCGCGCTGCAGGCGCAGCATCTGCTCGCGATCGCATTCGAGAACCTCGATGCGCT
Organism: Gammaproteobacteria bacterium; assembly: GCA_003155415.1. GTDB lineage: Bacteria > Pseudomonadota > Gammaproteobacteria > Steroidobacterales > Rariloculaceae > FEN-1219. The sequence continues at coordinate 12,497 of PMCP01000044.1, forward strand.
CGCGGGGCGGGTCGTGCGTCTCGATGCCGAGTCGTTGCAACGCAAGCTCGTTGGGGCGGGCCGCGGCGGCTACTGCTTCGAGCACAATCTGCTTTTCATGCACGTGCTGCGTGAGCTCGGCTTTACGGTCACCGCGCTCGCGGCACGAGTCGTGTGGGAGCGTCCGGCGGATACGCTCCGCGCTCGTACGCACATGCTGGTGCTCGTGGATTTGGGCGGCGAGCGGTACCTATGCGACGTGGGCCTCGGTGGTCTGACACCCACGGGGCCGCTGCGCCTCGTGCCCGGTGCGGAACAAGCCACACCTCACGAAACGTTTCGCGTGTTGGAAGAAGCGCGCGAGTTTGTCGTGCAGGCTCGTGTCCGCGGCGAATGGAAGCCGCTGTACCGATTCGATTTGCAGGCGCAACAGCAGGTGGACATCGAAGTCTTGAATTTCTACGTCGCGGAGCATGTCGACTCGCCGATGCGCGGCCGCTTGATCGCCGCGCGCGTCGCGCCGGACCGGCGCTTTGCGCTCCGGAACGGCACGTTCACTGTCTACCACCTGGATGGCCGACAGGAGCAACGCGAGCTCGCGACCGCTGACGAGCTGCGCGACGTGCTCGGCAAAACGTTCGGGATTACTGTGCCGGTGGATGCCGGTCTCGACGCGGCCCTGCGCGCGCTGCTTGCTTAGCGTCGTGCGGCGCTTTCGGCCTCCGGCCGGCGCAGCCTGTGCGAGAAGTAACGTGTCTGGCCGGCTTCGAAGCGCGTGAATGCGCGATAGCCGATGACACCGGCCCAGTGCTTGTACTCTTCGCGCAGCTTGGTGTCGGGCAAGCCGTCGAAAAGCGTCGCACGCCGTGCGCTGTCGCGCCGCAGCGCTCGCAAGACATTCGCGGTGATCTCCGTGCGCTCGAGCAGCTCGAAGCCGGCGTCGAGCAGGTCTTCGGTGCAGTCGTCGTCGGCCCAGCAACCGTCCGTGTAGCAGAAACTGCCGCCGGGTCGCAGTACTCGCCGTGCTTCGGCGAAAAACCGCGTGCGGTCGTCGTAAAGATGCGACGCGCCGATGTTGATGACGGTGTCGAACGATTGGTCGGCAAACGACAGCCGCTCCGCATTGCCGATGAGGAACTCGACTCCGGGTAGTGCCGCGCGCGAACGCGCGAGCCGAATGTTCTCCGGGCTCAAGTCCACGCCGACGAGTCGTTGCGGCGAATAAGTGCGCTGCACGAAGTTTGCGCCGCCACCGCGACCGCAACTGACCTCGAGCACCTCGCAGCCATTCAGCGCCGTGCCGCCGAGCGCGTGCTCGTACATTCGCAGGCAGTAGAACTCCGGCTCTTCGCTCGAGATGACGGTATTCTCGGGCTCGCTGCTGAACCCGTAGTTCAGTACCGTGAATTCCGGAATGATGGTGGCCGCGCGATCGAAGTAGTCGCGTGCGCCAGGGCTTCGCGGTGGTCGTTGTTCGGCCATGGTCGTCCCTCGTACGCTGCGAAGTGACCGTCGAGTGCCCGACCAGTTCTAGCCGTCGCCACGGAGGGTGTCAAGCGCGGGCCGGGTATACTTGCCCGGCCAGGCCGCGGCGCAACGTACGCGCGGCAACTGATGACGAGGGGGGAAGAAAATGATTCGAACACTGCTGGCGAACGTGCCGGCGCGGCGAGCTGCGGCCGTTGCCGCGTTGCTCGCCGCCGTGGTGCAGATTTCCCCGCTGGCGGCAAACGCGCAGACCCAGTCGTTCACGTCGGCCGCCCTGACCGCGCCGCCGAAGAACGGCTGGCCCACGAACGGCGGCAACCTCTACAACCAACGCTATTCTCCGTTGACGGCGATCGACCGCAGCAACGTCGCGCAGCTGAAGGGCGTGTGGCGCACGCGTCTGAACGGCTCTGGGAGCGCGCCGCAGTATTCGGGCGAAGCGCAGCCGATCGTGCACGACGGAATCGTGTATGTCAGCACGGGCGCCAACGATGTGTTTGCGATCAGCGTGGACACCGGCGCGATCGTGTGGGAGTACAAAGCGGGCGTCGATCCGGCGATCACCGCCGTGTGCTGCGGCTGGACGAATCGTGGCGTCGCTATCGGCGACGGCAAGATCTTCTTCGGTCAGCTCGACGGCAAGCTCGTGGCGCTCGATCAGCGCACGGGCAAGCTCGTGTGGTCGATCCAGGCAGAGCGCTGGCAGGACGGCTTCTCGCTCACGAGCGCGCCCCTGTACTACGACGGCCTGCTGATCACGGGTTTCGCCGGCGCTGAGCTCGGTGTGCGCGGGCGGGTCAAGGCGTTCGACGCGAAGACCGGCAAGCTCAAGTGGACGTTCTACACGATCCCGGGAAAAGGTGAGCCCGGGCACGAGACCTGGCCCGCGAACAACGACGTTTCGGCGAAGGGCGGCGCAACCGTGTGGCACACGCCCGCCGTCGATCGCGAGCTCGGCCTCTTGTACTTCTCAACCGGCAATCCCGGGCCCGACTTCAATGGCGCCGTGCGCGCTGGTGACAACCTGTACACGTCGTCGATCCTGGCTGTGGAGGCGAAGACCGGCAAATACCGCTGGCACTTCCAGGAGGTGCATCACGACATCTGGGATTACGACGCGCCGAATCCCGTGGTGCTGTTCGACGTGCGCATCGGCGGGACTTTGCGCAAAGGGCTCGCCGAGGTCGGCAAGACCGGGTGGGCCTACATCCTGGACCGCGAGACCGGCAAGCCGCTGATCGGCATCGAGGAGCGGCCCGTGCCGCAGGAGCCGAAACAGGCGACCGCAGCCACGCAGCCGTATCCGCTGGGTGACGCAATCGTGCCGCAGCAGGTCGATATCGCGCCCGAAGGGTTCGAGCTCGTGAATGGCGGGCGCATCTTCACGCCGTACGTCGGCGATAAAGGCGTGATCGCAAGCCCGAGCCTCTTCGGCGGCGCGAACTGGCCGCCGAGCTCGTACGACCCTAAGCGCCAACGCCTCTTCGTGTGCGCGTCGGACGTGCCGGGCAACTTCGTCGGCGGCGACCGCGACTTCGACACTGCGCCGACGGGTGCGCACTACGAGGGTGGCGTGGTGGGTTTTGCGCCGCTGCCGCGCAGCGGAATCTTCGCGGCGCTCGACGTCAGCACGAACAAGCTCGTGTGGCGGCAGCGGTGGCTCGATCAGTGCTACAGCGGCTCGATCGCGACCGCGGGCGGGCTCGTGTTCGTGGGCCGTAACGACGGCAGACTCACCGCGCTCGACTCCGACAACGGCCGCAAGCTCTGGGAGTTTCAGACCGGCGCGGGCATGAACGCGACCGCGAGCACGTTCGAGCACAAAGGCAAGCAGTTCGTGGTGGCGTACTCCGCGGGCAACGTGCTCGTTGGCACGAAGCACGGCGACAGCGTATGGCTGTTCGGGCTCGACGGTACTCTGGCACCCGTCAGCGAGCGCGACGAAAGCGCACCCACGACGTCGGCGCCCGCGGCGCAAAGCACCGGCTCCGCGCTCGCAGCGATCACGGGCGGCAAGCCACTGTTCGAGACGGTGTGTGCGCCGTGTCACGGCAACGATGGGTTGGGGGGCCACGGCGGCGGGATGCCCCTCGTGAACGCGAAAGAGATGTCGTTCGTCTCGGAAACGGTCACCTACGGGCGCAACAATATGCCGCCCTTCACCGGGCAGCTCACGGAAGAGCAGATTCGCGCTGTGAGC
>PMCP01000029.1 GCA_003155415.1 Gammaproteobacteria bacterium
CCACGGCCCAGGCGAAGCCGAAACCACCCGCGCAGCACACGATCGTCGGCCGCAGCATCCCGCGCCGCGACATCCCAGCCAAGATGACGGGCGGCGCCGCCTTCGTGCAGGACCTGCGACTTCCTGGCATGACGCACGGCCGCATCGTGCGGCCGCCACGCTATGGCGCCAGGCTCGAGAGCTTCGACGAGGCCACAGTCAAGACGATGCCGGGAGTCATCGCGGTGGTGCGCGACGGCAGCTTTCTCGGCGTGGTGGCGCGGCGCGAGGAGCAGGCCATCAATGCGCGGCTTGTGCTCATGAACTCCGCCAAGTGGTCGGGCGGTTCCGAACTGCCCGATCCTAAGAAGATGTACGAGCAGCTCATGTCCCTGCGCAGCGAAGACAGGGTGATCGGCGAAAAGGACGCGCCCGTGCCGGCCGACGCCAAGGTGATCGAGGCAACGTACCATCGGCCCTATTTGGCGCATGCCTCAATCGCACCCTCCTGCGCGGTGGCCGAGTTCAAGGACGGCAAGCTTTCCGTCTGGACCCACAGCCAGGGGGTTTTCCCACTGCGCGCCACGATCGCCAAGGCGCTCGGACTTCCGCCGAGCGACGTCCGCTGCATTCACGCCGAAGGCGCCGGCTGCTACGGTCACAACGGCGCCGACGATGTCGCCTTCGACGCCGCCATGCTGGCGCGCGCGGTCGACGGGCGGCCGGTGCGGCTGCAATGGATGCGTGACGACGAGTTCAAATGGGAGCCCTACGGCCCTGCCATGACCATGCAGGTCAAGGGAGCCATCGCGGGCGGTCGCGTAGTCGATTGGAACTTCGATGTCTGGAGCCAGAGCCACAACTTCCGGCCCGGCGATGCAGACGGTATCAATCTGCTCGGCAGCTGGTACCTAGCCGATGCGAAGCGGCCCGGGCCGGCGCGCCATGCCGCGCAGCCGAACGGCGCGGGCGACCGCAACGCGATCACGCTCTACGATTTCCCGCGCCAACGCACCACGCACCACCTGATCATGGACAATCCGGTGCGCACCTCGGCGCTGCGCTCGCTTGGCGCCTATGCCAACGTATTCGCGATCGAGTCCTTCATGGATGAGCTCGCGGCCACCGCCGGCATCGACCCCGTGGCGTTCCGCCTCGCGCATATTAAAGATGAGCGCGAGCGTGCCGTGATCGAGGCCGTGGCCAAGGCCGCCGCCTGGAAACCGGGCGAGACGGGCGACGGTCGGCGCGGCCGCGGCATCGGCTATGCGCGCTACAAAACCGTGGCCACCTACACCGCGGTGATCGCCGAGGTCGAAGTGAATCGCACCACCGGCATCGTCAAGGTGCCGCGCATCTGGACCGCGGCGGATGCCGGGCAGATCATCAATCCCGACGGCCTAACCAACCAGATCGAAGGCGGCGTCATCCAGTCGACGAGCTGGACGCTGCACGAGCACGTGCAATTCGACCGCAACGGGATTTTGTCGCAGGACTGGTCGAACTATCCGATCCTGACCATGCCGGACGTGCCGAGGGTCGAGACTGTGCTGATCGACCGGCCGAACGAACGTGCGCTCGGTGCCGGCGAAGCGGCGCTTGGGCCGACGGCGGCCGCCATCGCCAATGCGTTCGCAGCCGCGACCGGCACGCGCATCCGCGAGCTGCCGTTGACGCCCGAGCGGGTGAAGGCGGCCCTGGCTGGGCAGACTTGAGTACGCTTCTATGCTCTAGTTGCGCGGGGATGCGATTGCGTCACCTTAATAATGTCACTGCGAAGGGGGGTCCAATGGATTCGAAACCAAACAGCCGTAGAGAGCTCCTCAAGTTCGGCGTCGCGTTAGCCGGTGGAGCTACGGTGGCCCTACGGGGCAAAGCCCAAGCCCAAGAGCACAACCATCCGGCGACCCCCGGCCCCGAGAACGCCTCGCCGATGATTCACGGCAGCAAGGAGCAGATCGAGTACGGCCAGCGTTCCAAGTACGTCACCTCCGTGCGCATGGCGCACCCGATGGGCGGCAGGGCGTCACCCGACGTGTTCGGCAAGGTATTCCACGTAGCCACGCCGTTGCAGGATTCCGTGGGCGTGATCACGCCATCGTCGTTGCACTATGTCGCGACNNCCGTCGGTCACGCGGCTGCACTTCCTCGAGTGCGCGGGCAACCGGCACGATGGGACGCAAAAAACCGTGCAGGAATCGCACGGCATGACGAGCTGCTCCGAATGGACGGGCGTGCTGTTATCCACGCTGCTCAAGGAATGCGGCCTGAAAGGCAGCGCGAAATGGTTCGTCGCTGAAGGCGCCGAGGAAGTGAAGGGCGCATCGAGCATACCCATCGCCAAAGGCATGGACGACTGCCTCATCGCCTACGGGCAGAACGGCGAGCCCTTGCGGCCACAGCAAGGGTTCCCGGTGCGCCTCATGGTTCCCGGATTCGAGGGCATCTACCACACCAAGTTTCTGCGGCGCATCAAGGTCGTCGACCAGTTCTACATGAACTACAACGAATTCGGGCATCTGCGGCCGGAGGCCAAGGAGCTCGCGCTCGGCGAACAGATCGGGCCGAAGTCGGTCATCACGTACCCGTCCGGTTCGCAGCAGCTGCCGGGCCCCGGGTTCTACGAGATCAGCGGGCTCGCCTGGTCCGGTGGTGGCGCCGTCAAGACCGTGGAAGTTTCCACCGATGGCGGGAAGAAGTGGAACCGCGCCCAATTCAAGAACACTCCGCAACGCATGGCGCACGTCCGATTCGGCTACGAGTGGCGATGGGATGGAAGCGAGACCGAAATTCTGTCGCGCTGCACCGACGAGATCGGGCAGAGGCAGCCAATGCGGGAGGAGATCGCCAATTGGTGGAAAGTACCGTTCGAGCGGAACTACCGAGTGCCCGGGCTCGACAACAGCGTGATGCCTTGGAAAATCGCCAGGGACGGGAGTGTGACCAATGGGCTTGCGTAAGCTGCTCGACGCACACAACCCGCTCAAGATGGTGACGATTCTGCTGCTGGGGGGCGTCGTGGGGAGCCCCGCGATCGCGCAGTCACCCACTTATGGCGTAGGACGCACGCCGACTGCCGAAGAACTCGGCCGCATGGACATCGCGATCAGTCCTACAGGAGATGAACTCCCGCCCGGCACCGGCACCGCCAAGGAAGGGGCGCTGCTCTACCTGCAGAAAGGCTGCATCGGCTGCCACGGCGCAGAGGGCCTTGGCGGATTGGCGCCCGCGCTGCAATCGAAACAAGGCGCGGATGTTAATGTCTGGAAAAAGGAGCGCATCCTGCCACTGCGCTCGCCGTATGCGACCGTGGTGTGGGATTTCATCCGTCGCGGTATGCCATTGGGGCTCGAGGGGACTCTGACTCCGAATGAGGTCTACTCGTTGACGGCTTACCTGCTCTTCCTCAATCACGTGATTCCGGAGGACCAGGCACTCGACAAGCAGAATCTGCCGACGATCAAGATGCCGATTGGCGATGAATTCGGCAAACCGCATGAGTTCAAACTCAACGCGCCAAGGCTAAAGGGTTACCCCTACTGACTCGGCGAACACTGGGAAATCGCGCTTCACCCGCAAGGTCGATCGCGATTTGAACCATCGGCCTTTGCGTAGACAGCGGCGAGTTCGCCATCAGTGACGTACCGTTCGCGCGCCGAAGTCGATGGAGCGGCGCCCCATTCGGTTTCGCCATGGGGCCGCGATTCGATCAGACGAATCCGATATTCGTGCCGAGCGCGCTACCCGCGTAATTGTCGATGTTCGGCACGACCGTTGCGAGCTCCGAGGCCGGCACGCCGAACCAGCTTGCGAGCGTGGCCGCATATTGGTCGACCGACAGCGTCGGAATCAGTCGGCCCTGGCCGATGTCGTCCGGTCCGCCGTTTGCGAGCGTCGGGTTGATCCCGTGGTACCGGCCACCGTTCACGGCGCCGCCCAACACGAAGTGCATGCTGCCCCAGCCATGATCGGTGCCGTCGTTGTTGGCGGTGAGCGCCCTGCCGAAGTCCGACCCCGTGAACGTGGCGACCTGCGAGGCCACGCCGAGCTCGACCGTGGTGTCGTAAAAGGCGCGCAGCGCGTTAGCGAGATTCGTGAGCAGTGTGGGATGCAGGGTCACAAGACCGTCGTGAGTGTCGTAGCGGCTCGTGGACACGAAGAAGACCTGGCGCTTCGCACCGAGCTGACTGCCCACCGAAATCATCTTGGCCACGAACTGCAGCTGCGCGCCGAGCGTGCTCAGCGGATCTGCAGCGGCGGGGAAAACAGTGCTGGTCGCGGGCGCCTGCGCGAGCGCGGCCGACACCTGGTCATACAGGTTGAGCGCGCGGGTGCCGACTGCGCCGAGCGCCGCCTCGAATTCGTGCGCGCCGCCACCTGTGATCAACGACTGCAGCAGCGCCGCGGCCGCCGTGGAGCCTTGCAGGCTGGTGCGCGTGCTGAGCGCGATTGGCCCTGCCGGCGTGACGGAGTACTGCACGGCGGAGCGACCGGTCAGGAACACCGCGTTGCCGGACACGTTGATGCAAGTCAGCGTCGCGGTGCCGTTGCCCGACTGCAGCAGATCGGCGATGCGCCCGCCCCAGCCGGAGGCTGCACCCTCGGGCGAGGAGGCCTGCCAGTAGCTCTGCTGGTCGTTGTGGGAAAGCAGTTTCGGGGGCAGGAGCACGCTACCTGCCTGGTACTGCGCCTTCGTGGTCGGCTCGACCAGTGTGCCGACGTTCAGTAGAACCCCCATGGCGCCGGCGTTGAACAGAGGAAGCAGCGGGGCCAGTTCGGGTGCCAGCGCGTACTGAGCGCCGCCGGGCAATGGCACCGAGGGCGTGAGCTTAGTCGCGGCGAGTGCGGATTGGGCGTAGGTCAGACCCGGGCGCTGAGCCTGATAAATGGCGTACTGATTGTTGTCGTAGGGGACGAGCGTATTGGCGTAGTCGTTGCCGCCATAGAGGAACACGCACACCAGGGCCTTGTAGTCTGATGCGGTTGCGGCGGCGGCCTCGCCCATCGCCGCGAGGTTCATGATGAACGGCGTGGCCGCACCCGCGATCGACAGGGCCGAGGCCTGGCGAAGGAGTGCACGCCGCGTGATCGTCGTCGTGCGTCTTGTCTTCATCGCAGCACCAGATACTCGGGCGCAGCCATCACCAACACCAGTGCCGCACGGATGCGATTGTTCAGTCCGGCCGCCGTGTCCGCGGCAATCGAATCGAGCGCAGTTTTCATGCGCGCGACAGTGGCGGCGCTGACTTGGTTCGCGGCCAATACCAGGTTGAGCTCGTCGAGCAGGGACTGACTGTCCGCGGCGAGAGCGGTCAGCGCGGAATAGTCCGGCTGCGCTTCGCCCGCGCCGTTGACGATGAGCGTGTGGAGATAGTTAACGTAGGCGATCAGCGACGGCTCATTCGTGATCTGAAATTCTGGGGCGACGTGCCCGTTGCTCTCGATGGCCGTCCCCGGTGGCACATAGCCGGGGCGGAACCAGTTGAAGACGCTCGGTGCACGGCCAGGGCTTTCGCCGATGCGGCTGGCAGTGGAGGTCGTGTTACCGAACGGCCACAGGTTGGTGGGCGATGTGACTTTGAACGCCCGGCCCCACTGAACCAGGCGCGTCACTGGCTCGCGCAGCTTGCCGAACTGGGTGCTCGCCACTTGCGAATCGTCGCGTGCCTCGACGTCAGTGAGCACGGCATGGATCACCGCCTGCATGTCGCCACGCACGGCTCGCCCGTTGTCGGCGAACGCCGCTGCGACCCGGCTCACGTAGGCCGGCGACGGATTGCTCGTCACCAGGTGTTGGATGAGCTGTTTGCTGACGAACGGCGGTACGTTCGGGTGGTTGAACAGCCCGTCGAGCGCGATCTTGCGTGCATTCTCGCCGGTCGTACCGGCCGGTATGTTGATGTTGAGAAAGGTCGTGGCGCCGGTCTCGTGCCGCGCTGCGTTGATGACCATGGGTAAGCGCAGCCGGTCCGGCGTCGTGTTGTCGGTGCTGGCGTAGGTGTAGCCGGTCCACACGCGCGCACCCTGTGAAACGTCAGCTTGGGCGTACGTGGGTATCGGCGCGCCGCCCGACAGGATCTGGCTGCCGTCCGTGTTGAGTTCATAGAGTCCGATCGTGAACAGCTGCATCAGCTCGCGAGCGTAGTTCTCGTCCGGAATCGAGCCGGTCACCGGGTTCGCCTTGACGTTGCCTAGGAACGTAAGAAACAGACCCATCGCAACGCTCGTGGAAACGCCTTCCATGAGGTCGCGGTAATTGCCGAAAGCGTTGTCCCACAACACGTCGAGGTATGCCGCCATCGTAAACGGCTTCCAGCTGCCAGTGATGCCGTCGATGCCCACCACCCATTGGTCGAGTAGCGCGAGCCCTACGCGTTGACGCAGGACGTCGCTGCTGCCCATCAGCTGCGACCACACCATGGCATCGAAGCCGTTCTGTGTGTTGATGTTGGCTGGATCCGCATAGCCATTTGTGACCAGAAAATCCCAGAACCTCTGTGGCCGCACCATCGCGAATTGCGCCGTGAGCCAGGCATCAATACCGGAGGTTGCGACGCTAGTGATGTCGGCGTGCGAGTAGCCAATGGCCGCTTGCGAGAGGAAGCGGGAGGCCTGCACCTCGGCAGGCGAGGGAGGTGGGGCGCCGCCGCCACCGGTTGAACCGCCTGAGCTACCGCCGCCGCTACCGCTGCTGCATCCCGCAACGGCAAGCGCCGCAAGCGACAGTGGAGCGAGACTCGCCGCAGTCTCGCGCTCGACTGGCGCGGGCGCTAGGACCTCGTGCTGCTCAGTCGGCATCGGTTTGAGGCCATGATGTTCCCTTGGATCCCAAACTCCTCTAACGGGCTAGCTCCGTGGACGTTGACAGTCCGACCCTCAACGATCCGCATCCAGCACGGATGCTGCTTGTCGCATCGCGTGGTCTTCTGGCGTGGCTCAACGGCAGCAAGCCCAGAGAGCTGGCCGCGAGAACGCGCCGCGCTATGGGCCTATCGCTCCTAGCGATGACTGTAATCGCGGTTCCGATCAAACGTGAATGCGAGGCTATACGCTATACGCGTATATTGAGCTACGATCTTCGCTGAGTTGACGCCGTTCGTGGCGTTCACGCAAGGAATGCTGGACCGACGAAGACCTCCGGGCATTGCACGTGCTCGGTACCGGATGCAGACGATCTGATCCGCGGTAGTACCGGGAGATCGATGATGGATAAGCAACATTTCGATCAATTAGTGAAGGGCGTCCGCGAGATGAAACGGCACGTGGCCGGCAAGTCGATCCGCGGCACGCGCGCGACCGTAGTCGATGAACCCGATGTTCGAGCCATTCGCAGGGCGGCCGACATTAGCCAGTCCCAGTTCGCGAAGCTGATCGGCGTAAATCTGCGCACGCTACAGAACTGGGAACAGCGCCGAACGCGGCCTACGGGCCCGGCACGGGCGCTCTTAAAGATCGTGGCGTCCAATCCGAAGTCGGCGCTGGAGGCTTTGCACGCGTAACCCAACCGTTGCGCTCGTCTCCGCGCTGCTAGGCGCTGCGGCTGCCGTGTTGCCGGCGCAGGTGCTGGCGTTCGGCGGGCGCTTCCATGTCACCGCGGGCCTGCTCGCCGAGCGGGAGCTCTGCCCGGCTGCGCGAAGCGAGGTGGCCGACCTCGGCGAAGGGAAATCGCTGGGTGAGATCGGGCTCTGGGCCGACACGGTCCGTGGTGATCCCGCGTGGGAACGCGCCGTGCCGTGGCACTACATCAACTTCCCCGATCTGCCACCCGGCGCGGGGCTCGACCAGGCGCGAGCCGCAATCGATGCATTCCATCACATCCCGGAAGGCGACGTGCTCACCGCCATCGCGCATTTCACGGCGACGCTCGCGGATCGCTCGCGGCCGCACGAAGAGCGCAGCGAGGCGCTGCGCTTCGTCGTCCACTTCGTCGTCGACGTGCATCAACCGGTACATGTCAGTCGCGCAGCCGATGGCGGTGGAACCGAGACCGAGGTGCGGATTGGCGACGACGTCAGAAGCCTGCATGGGTTTTGGGACACGAGCGTGTTCAATCGCCGGGGCGTCAAGCCGGAGCAGTTCGCGGAGGAGCTCGAAGCTTCTTTCGAGGCCGTGCCCGCCGCGCGCGCGCACGATCCGCCGGCGGAGTGGGCCGCCGAAAGCCTCGCGCTGCGTCCGACCGTATATAGTTTTGCGCCGGCCGAGGGTCCTGCCATTCTCGACGACGCTTATCGACGGATGGCGCAGCGTATCGCTGAGGAGCGGCTCGTGCTCGCGGCGGCACGGCTGGCGGCAACTCTGAACGGGGCGCTCTGCGGCGCGACGACTCGCTGAAGTCCGTCGGTCAATAGGCCGAAGAAGCGAAATCAGGCAGAATCGCCGCTCCCTCCTAACCGATAAAGACTGCGATCGACCGAATGCCGACGCGCGAGGGCGTCGGCACGAACGCTGCCGATATCGAAGTTCGCGCCATTGCGGCGCCGCACGAAAGACCACGAGGTACAAGAGTGAGCGAAGAACATCCCGCCCAGGCGATCCTTTCACTGTCCACGGCGTATTGGGCATCTCGATGTCTGCACCTGGTCGCGGACGTCGGCATCGCGGACGCGCTAGGCGACGATCCGCTACCTGCCTCGGCTCTTGCCGCCAAGACTGGCACGAACCCCGATGCGTTACATCGTGTTCTGCGGGCGCTGGCCAATCACGGGATCTTCACGCTGAAGGATGGGCGCTTTTCGCACAATCCTGCGTCCCGCCTGCTGCGTTCGGACAATCCAGCCTCCATGCGGTCGCTGGCGCGAATGATGGGACTCAATTTTCATTGGGACGTATTCCGAGAGCTTGGGCACAGCTTGAAGAGCGGCATGTCGGCGGCGGACAAAGCGGTTTCCGGCGGGCTATTCGAACATCTGCGCGCGCACCCGGAAGACGGGCGCATCTTCAACGAGGCGATGGTCGGCAAGTCTTTCGGGCAAATTGGGCCTTTGCTCGGTGCTTACGACTTCACGGGTTTTAAGACGATCGGCGACATAGGCGGTGGAGTAGGCCACCTGCTCGCGGCAATCTTGAATACGGCACCGGCGGCTAACGGTGTGTTGTTTGAGCTGCCGAACGTCATCGCACAAGCGAAATCTACTCCGAACCCGCGCATCACCTATGTCGCGGGCGATTTCTTCAAGGACTCGATTCCTCCGTGCGATCTCTACGTGATGATGACCGTGATTCACGATTGGTCGGATGCGGATTCCATCGCGATTTTAAAAAACCTCAGGGCGCATGCACCGGCGGGCGCGAGGCTCCTGTTGGCGGAGGCCGTCATCGATGAGAGTGCCAGGGGCAGTTTCCCAGTCGATCTAGACATTGAGATGTTGGTGTTCGCCTCGGGTCGCGAACGCACGGAAAGCCAGTGGCGCGGTTTGCTCGATAAAGCCGGCTTTAAGCTGGTCCGCGCGATGCCGCTCGCGGGAATTACCGGCCTCATCGAAGCCGTGATCGCGCCGTGAGCGCTTCGGCGACTTCGTGAACTTCGGTTCGAAGCCGCTACTCGGACGTTAGCCTTACCGCTTGCTATCAGCCGAACGCGGCTCCCGGACCATCCCCACACGAGACGGCCTTGCTCGCCGACGAGGCCGAGCGTCGCGTCAGGCGGTCACGTCGATGAGAGTTCCTTTGCTGCCGTCGTGGTCGCCGTCGCTGTCTGTGCCAGTCGCAGCTGGCTTAACGGCTGGCGCTGCCACGGGGGCTGGCGTAGATGACTTGTGCGTCTGCGGCGGGGAGCCCACCGAGGGGACCGCAGACGAAACAGGTGCGATTGACATAACGTTCTCCGGAAAAGGGCAGGGCATACGTGACCACCCAGTTATCGGATTGGATCCCAGGAACTTGAGCTCGGGCGCAGGCTCCGCCACGGATGGACAGCGCGTCCATCGAGACAGTACGTTAGCGTCTGCGCACCAAGGGGGACGACTCGTGACAAGACCTGCGATGACCGCGCTCGCGCTGCTGGCGTTCGCGTTCGGCTCCAGCCATCTGCACGCTCAAGTGCAGACCGCGCCCGCGCCCACCGGGCCCGCGCCGACCGGCCTCGTCGTGGGCACAGGCAACTACTTCAGCCCGATCACCGCTAACCTCGAGAAGGCGGTCGCGTTTTACCGCGACGGGCTCGGGCTCGACGCACAGGCCGCTCCCAGCGACCTGACCAGTAATGCGCCGTTGATGAACATGTTCGGCTTGCCCGACGCGAAGCTGCGCCAGCAGATCGCTCGCACGCCAGCCGTTGCGGGCGGCGTCGAGATCGTCGAGCTTTCCGGTGCGAACGCCAAGCCCGTCGAGCGACGCAATCAGGATCCGGGTGCCGTCACGCTGGTAGCAACCGTGCGCGACCTCGACGCGACGCTCGCGCGGCTCGAACGCCTTGGCGCGCCGGTCGTCACGCGCGGCGGCAAGCCGGTGGCAATAGGCCAGAACGGCTTGCGAATCGCCGTTGTGAAGGATCCGGACGGTCACTTCGTCGAGATCGCGCAACCGGCGCAACCGCCGGAGACTCAGGCGCCGCCGACCCAAAACGTCGTTGCGATGGCCGTTCGCCTCACGGTGAGCGACGCCGCCAAAGCGACGAGCCTCTACGGCGATGCGCTCGGGCTCAAGGTGAATCGTGCGCCCGGTGAGCCGAGCGGCGACGCAGCGGTGCTCGGAGCTCTCGGAGTGGACGGCGGTAAGTACCGTGTCGGTTTGCTGCAAGTGCCTACCTCGGGCTTCGAGCTGCGGTTCATCGAGTTCTCGGGCGTGGACAAGAAAGTAGTGCAGGGCAAGGTCCAGGACCCAGGGTCCACGCGTATGCAGCTGCGCGTGCGTGACATCGATGCCGCAATCGCCGTGTTCAAGCGCTTCGGCGGTGAAGTGATCTCGACCGGTGGCAAGCCGCTCGACCTGCCGGCCGGCAACAACAAGCTCAGGGTCGCGATCGTGCGCGACCCGAACAATCTGTTCGTCGTGCTCATAGAGTCGCCGCCCCCGGCTGGTTGACGCCGACGCGCCGGTGGACAAAACTTAACTGACGCCGTGTGGGGGCTGTCAGGAAACTGTCAGAAAGGGTCGGCAGGATGTCGGCTTGCCTCTGCAACGGAGCTGCTCATGACGATCGAAGGTGCCTACGGCCGCGTGCCGGCCACTGATTTCCCCGACCTCAAGTTCGAGCGTGCGCTGCACGAGCCGCCCGAAGCACACCCAGATCCACCCGCGCGCACTCCATTCGACGTCGTCGACGAGAGCGGGCTGCTGCGGTTGCGTCGGTATGTTCCAGACAACGCGCTGGCCAACGCGCCGCCGGTGTTGCTCGTCTACTCCCTGTTTAAGCGCCCCTACGTGCTCGACCTGCTGCCCGAGCGCAGCATCGTCCGCACGTTGCTTGCGCAAGGCTTCACGGTGTACCTCACGGACTGGCAGCCGCCGGATGCGGAGAACGCCGAGCGCGGATTCGACGCGTACGTGAACGGCGATCTCGCCTGCGCCGTGAACCACGTGCGTGTGCACGAAGGAGTCGAGCGCGTGCCGCTCGTCGGCTGCTGCTTCGGCGGGCTACTCGCGCTGCTCTACGCGGCGCTGCATCCGGAGAACGTGGCGCGTGTGGTGCCCGTGGCGGCGCCGATCGAATTGCAATCGCCGTTTGCGCCGACGATCGTGGAATACGTCGTGCGCATGTTCGGCAACGTGCCGGGCTGGTGGATTCGCGCGTGGCTAAATGCGGGCATTCCGGGCCCTGAGCAGCTGTCGCGGTACGTGGCCGATGAGCTGCAAGAGCCGGCGCTGATCCGCACGGCCGCCGGTGCACGCGTGGCGCGTGCGTTGCAGCCATGGTTAGAGAGCGACGTGCCGCTCACGGGCCAGGTGTTTCGCGAAGCCATGTGCAACGCGTACTGGAGCCGCGATCTCGCGCAGGGCCGTCTGCGGGTCGGCGGCCGTTTCGCCGCGCTCGAGAACATTCGTTGCCCGGTGCTGAACGTCAGTGGCGAGCGTGATCGTCTCGTGCCGCCGGTGTCGAGTAACGCGCTGATCGATCGTCTCGGTCGAGACGTTGTGACGAACCTAGTGTTCCCGGCTACGCATTTGGGCCTGCTGCTCAGCGCAGCCGCTCATGCGGAGCTGTGGCCGCGAATCGGAGCGTGGCTGAAGAGCTGAACTTCGGCGCAGCGCTACTCCGTTGCGCCGCGCTCTGGCCCGTACCCCGCCGGCCAGCCCGTGGCCTTCTCGTCTGGCAGGTTGAACAGCACGGCCTGGATTTCCTGGATGTAGCCGTGTCGCACGGCGAAGAACTCGGCAACCAGCCGGTCGTTGCTCGTGGCCACGCTCTGGCTCTTCGAGCCGCCCTTCAACCCGAAGCGCACGATGGAGAGCACGACGCCGCGCTCTTCATCGACGACGGGATAACGGCGGTCCCAGATGTTGCGGCCGATGAACCGGCCTTCGTCGAAGCCCTTCGACGTGTCGTTGAACACGCCGTCGCGAACGAGGCCGGTGGTCTGAAGCCCGTTCTCGAAACGGCGCGAATCGGGTAGTGCGCGCGCGCGGCGGTAGTTCGGCGTGCCGTTCGTCTGGAACGCGCGCCAGTAGCTTTCGGCTGCGCCGATCAGGTCGTAATACGAGTCGCGCTCGGCTTCGCGGATCGAGAACTGAAAGTTGGTGGGCGGCTCTTTGAGGATTCGATCCGGATCCCAGAGACGGTCGGCTTCGCCCTTGTTCGCCTT
>PMCP01000089.1 GCA_003155415.1 Gammaproteobacteria bacterium
GCGTCGTACGTGTACATCACGTAGACGTAGTTCCTGCCGTGCAGAAGCTGCGGGTCGAACGCGAGGCCGAGCAGCCCTTCCTGCGCCAGCTTCTGATACACCTCGTCGATGGTGACGGCGACCTTACGGCTGCCGTCGGCCGGATTCACGCGCACGACGCGCTTGCCGACGCGCTCCGTGATCCAGAGCCAGCCATCGGGACCCCACGCCACTTCGTACGGATCCTCGAATCCGGCCGCCACGACGCGCGTCGTGAACTGCTCCGGCGGCTGCGACCACACGGCGCGCGGGCTTACGTCCGGACCGGGGGCCACCTGCGCTCCGGCGGGCCCCGCGAGCCACAGGAGAGCGACGCCGCCGGCGGCGGCACGAAGCACAGATCGAAAAGCAGTTGAGTTACACAACGATGAATACCTCATGACGCGTTACCAGTTCGTGAACGACCCATCGGGCCGACGGTTCAGGAGCATACCGGCGCGGTACGTAGCGTACTCGCCGAGCAGCGTGAGCTTGCTCTGATCGAGTTCCACCCCGAGGCCGGGCCTATCGTTCGGCCACAGCTTGCCGTCCTTGAAGTCGTACACCTTCGGAAGGTGCGGCCACGTGCGCGTGCCGTCACCCAGCATCTCCATCAGCGTCACGACGGACGTTGCCGTGAGGCAATGCACGAGCGCAGCCTCCGAGATGGGCCCTGTAAAGTGCGGAATCATGCCGACGTAGTGCGTCTCGGCAAGCGCGACGATCTTCATGAACTCGCTGATGCCGCCGACGTTCGGCAGCGTGCAGCGCGTGTAGTCGATCAGCTGGCGCTCGATCAACGTGTTGATGTCCCACTTGTAGCCGAACTGCTCGCCGACCGCGATCGGCACACGCGTCCGCTCGCGCATCGTGACGTAGGAGTCCACACCTTCGCTGCGGATCAGGTCCTCGCAGAAATAGGGGTGAAGCGGCTCGAGCAGCGTGGCGAGATTGATCGCATCGGACGGATCGAGCTCGGTGTGAAAGTCGATGGCCCAGCCGCCGTCGCCCGTGATTTTGTGCAGGGCAATGCAGTCTTCGTGCATCTGCTGCACCAGCTTGAAGCGGTCGACGAGACGTTCGCGTGGATTGTCGGTGGCGTGCCGATACACGCGGAAGCCGGCGTCCATACAGCCGCGGGCCGCGTCCTCGAGCGTGCCGTTGCGCCCTCTCGGGAAAGCCGTGGCGTAAAGCTCGATGTGTTCGCGCGACTTGCCCCCGAGCAGTTGCCACAGTGGCACGTCGAGCGCCTTCGCTTTCAAATCCCATAGCGCCATGTCGAGCGCGCCGAGCGAATGCAGCTTCTCGCGGCCGGCCGGATAGAAGTAGCCGCGCAGCATGCGCTGCCAGTGCTGATCGATGCGGAAAGGATCGAGGCCTATCAGCATGCTGGCGCACTCGTCCATTCCCGTCGGCTCGCCGCCCTCGCCGATGCCGGTAAGCCCCCGCTCCGTCTCGATCACGACGACGTTCGAGGACTGATTGACCATGGGCTGGCCGCGGTTCCCCGTCGAGTCGCCCGCATTGCGGAAGTAGCGGATACGCTTGATCTTGTCGTCGGTGAGCGCGAGCGCGTCGGCCGACGGCGGCAACCAGAGGCTAGCCCCGACCGCACCGAGACCCGTCAGAACACTGCGTCGATCCCAGAGACTCATCGTCATTGCCCCTCCGGCAAGCTCAGCGCCACCCACTCCGGATCCAAGTCGCGACCGCCGACGGCCACGACGATGTACTGCTTGCCGCGGTGCATGTACGTGATCGGCGCGCCGGTCGTGCCCGCGGGCAGCTTGACCTCGGCGAGCACGGCGCCCGTCTGCTTGTCGAACGCGCGGAACCACGGCTCGCCGTAATTCGGCGTGATCTCGACCGGCATGCCGGGCGGAGTGCGCGCCGCCGACGCGGACGAGTTCGAGCCTTCGCCGGCAAACAGCAGCGTCTTTGTGAGCACGGGCACGGCGTGGCCGGTATTGCCGAGCGGGGGCAAATGCAGCTGCGCTATCGCTGGGTTATCGCGCGGGCCGTTGCCGTTGGCGACCTGCCACCGGATGTCACCTTTGTCGAGATCGATGGCACTGATGCGGCCATACGGCGGCTTGAACAGCGGCAGACCGCGCGGCCCCGCGGCCCACATGCGTTTGCCCTTCACGTAGCGCAGGTTGGTAACCGCTGGGTCGCCGGCCTCGACGTCGGCCACGAATGGCGCAGTCGCTGAAGGCACATAGAGGAGGTGTGTCTCGGGATCGAATGCACCACCGGCCCAGTTCGCACCGCCCACGGAACCCGGCAGCTGAATCGTGCCCTGCTTACCGTCAGGGTTGTTGTCGTCGCGTACGGTCGGCGGGGTGAACAACGGGCCCATGGTGAAATGTTTCACGATCTCGAGCGCCTCGGCACGCAGCTCGGGCGTGAAATCGATCAGGTTGTCGACCGTGGCGCCTTGGGCGTCGAACGCAGGCGGCTTCGTCGGAAACGGCTGCGTCGGCGACGTGCGCTCGCCCGGCACGTTCGACTGCGGCACGGGACGTTCTTCGATCGGCCACACGGGCTTGCCCGTCACGCGGTCGAACACGTACGCGAACGACTGCTTCGTGAGCTGCACGACGGCTTTGATCGGACGGCCTTCAACCGTGATGTCAACCAGCATCGGCGCGGTCGGCGGATCGTAATCCCACAGGTCGTGGTGCGTGAGCTGGTAGTGCCACACGCGTTTGCCGGTTTTTGCATCAACGCACACGATGCTTTGACTGAACAGGTTGTCGCCAAGCCGGTGACCGCCGTACATATCGTTCGTCGACGACGTTACCGGCATGTACACGTAGCCGAGCTCTTCGTCCGCACTGAACAGGGACCACACGGGAGCGTGGCCCGTGTACTTCCAGGATTCGTTTTCCCACGTTTCGACGCCCGGCTCGCCCGCCTGCGGAATCACGTGGAACTGCCAGCGCAACTTGCCCGTGCGCACGTCGTACGCGCGTACGTCGCTGCGCGTGGCTTCCTTGGCCGCGAACGTGTCGCCGGGCGAGGCGCCCATGACGACCACGTCGCCGATCACGAGCGGCGCACCGCTCCACGTGTACACCATGTCCGGGCCGTATCCGGCCGAGAGATTCACGCGACCGCCGTCGCCGAAATCTTTGTAGGGCTTGCCGGTTTTGGCATTCAGGGCCATCAGATACTGGCTGCGCTGCACGAGAATCCGCGAGTCGCGGCCGTCGCTCCAGTACGCCACTCCGCGAGTGGACGTTCC
>PMCP01000186.1:0-532 GCA_003155415.1 Gammaproteobacteria bacterium
TTCGGCACGACGAGCACTTCGCAGTACACGCCGAGCGAGCGGATTTCCCAGCCGTCGACACGGCGCAGCCCGTGGTCGCGGGCAATCTGGCTCAAGATGCGGTCGACCGTGGGCGCAGGGCCGTAGCGGCGCTGCAGATAACGCGCGCTCGGCGCGCCGGTGAGGCCGGCGGCGAGCTCCGTCGACTGACGCACTGTCACGAGGATCTGCCGGTTCGCGCTCACGGCGGCAGCCGTCGTCGCGCTCGCGGTGGTTTGTGCGGAATGCTCCGGCGTGGTGACGCACGCCGCGAGCAGCGCTGCCAGCGCTGCCAGCGCTGCAGCGAGCGCGAACCTCATCGAGTACTCTCGCTGAATGTTCGACCGGCGAAGCGCACGCGCGGATCGCGCGCGAGCTGTTCGATCAGCGCCTTAACCTCCGGGTCCTTCGCGTTGCCGCCGTGGATGCGCACGCCGTAGCGGCCGATCTGGCTCGGCCCGGCGACGATCTCGCCGTCCACGGTCTGCAGCAGTGTCTGAATGTCGGCGAGTGC
>PMCP01000186.1:612-8639 GCA_003155415.1 Gammaproteobacteria bacterium
CGATCGAGCTGGCGCTGGAGACGGTCGAGGCCGCCCTCGGCCGAAAGATGCAACGTGGGCTGGCTACGTACGGCAGCACGCAAGCGCTCGAGCTCTTTCAGCTCACGGCGGCATACGATGCACGAACGCACGTGCAGCTCCGCACGGTCACGCTCGGCCGCCGCCAGGCTGCCGTTGGCTAACCAGGGCAGCAGCTCGTAGACGCTGTCATGACCGAGTTCCGATTGATCCGTCACGGCGTGTCCTTGCCTAAGGCGGGCAGCAGGTCTTTCAGCTTGGCGCGCGCGTGGAACATGCGGGTTTTCACCGTGTTCACGGGGCACACCACGATGGCTGCGATCTCCTCATAGGAGCATCCATAGAAGTAAGTCAGCTCGACCACGGCTCGTTGCTCTGGCGACAAATGTCGCATGCCTTCCTCGAGTAAATCGCGTAAATCCGCATCGTCGCTGTGTTCCGCCGACGGTTCCGAACGTTCAATGAAGGCATCGAAATCCACGCTCGCGAAACGGTCCGACCAGCGGCGGTACGCTTCCAGAGATTTCAATGCCTTACGATAGCCAATGCCCATGAGCCACGTCGATACGCTCGAGCGGTGGCCGAACGACTGGCTGTTGCGCCAGACGACCATCATGACGTCGTTCACACCTTCTTGAGCCAGGTCGAGGCGGCGTGTGACGCGGTACATGAAACGCATCAACGGATGGTAGTAACGGGTATAGAGCTCGCTCAGCGCGGCTCGGTCGCCCAAGCCAATGCGCGCAAGCAAGGCCACGTCCGCGGCATCGTCGGGACGTGCGCTTAAGCCCGATGGGCCCTGAACCCCTTCGTCCATTCTCTTCGACCCAAGCACCTTCTGGCCGTTAGTGTACGCCCGCGCCCTCAAGGTTCATGCAGGGGGCGAAAGTCTGCCCGGTGCGGTCAGCGGCGCGCCCGATACGCCACGATTTGGCCGAAATCCGCCGCCAATTGCTTGGGTGCATGCGGCGAGGTGAACACGGCTGCGAGGCGCCCTTCGGGGTCCACCAGGGCGATGTTGGACGAGTGGCTCACGAGATAGCCGTCCTCGCTCTGGCCCTCGGGTACCAGGAACACGCTGCCGGTCTCTTGGGCGAGGGCTTTCAAGTCGTCCATCGGGCCCGTGAGGCCGTGGAAGTCGGCGTCGAAATACGTGACGTACTCACGCAAGCGCTCGGGCGTGTCGCGCGCCGGATCCACGGACACGAGGTAGTAGTCGGTGCGCGTGTCGGGTAGCTGTTCCGCGAGGCTCTTCTTCAGCGTCGCGAGCTCGACGAGCGTGAGAGGGCAGACGTCCGGACAATACGTGTAACCGAAGTACAGGAACGACCAACGGCCGGCGAAATCCGCCGGACCAAACGCGCGACCGTGCTCGTCGACGAGCGCCACGGCTGGCAGCGCCCTCGGCGCGGGCAGCACGTAGCCGCCGATCTTCGGCAGCGGCTCGGCCTGCCAATACTGGCGTCCTACGNNACGTCGATCGTGATTTCGCCCGCCTTCTCGAAACGCAGCGTCATCTTGATGGTTGCGTCGGGCACGAGCGGCTTCGCGATATCGACCAGCATCAGGTGCATCTGCCCCGCAGCGAGCTCGACGTTGCCGTGCGCGGGCACCTCGACGCCGTCGAGCTGTCGCATGTGCTGCATGCCGTGCTCTTCGACCTCCGCGTGCAGCAATACCTGCCGTGCTGCGGGGCTCGACGCGCCGAGCAGGCGGTCGGCNNGCCGTCAGCAGGCGGAAGGGCGTGGTCATGATGGGGGAGCACCTCGATTCGTAGGCGATATCGTAACTCCTGGGGCCGTGGGCGTCGTGGGGCGCGGGCCGTGGAACTTTCCTGGCTCGCGGCGCGAATTATCTGCGGAGGGCCATGCCAACGATGACCGCCGCTGATCCGCCACTCGAGGACCACCAGGACGCCGCCCTGTTAGTCGCTATCGCCGCTGGCGACGAACAGGCATTCGTGGACTTCTACGCGCGGCGTCAGCCGGACGTGTTCCGGTTTGCGTTCGCGATGGCGCGTTCGAAGAGCGTGGCGCAAGACGTGACGCAAGAGGTGTTTCTAAACGTGCTCGAGAACGCGTCGCGGTTCGACACCGCCAAGGGCTCGGCCCGCGCATGGCTGTTCGGGTGTGCACGTTACGTGATCCTTGACCGGCTGCGACTCGAACGTCGTTGGACCGACGCGCTGCCGGAGGTTGCGATCGAGCACGAAGGCGATGCGAAGCTGCTGACGGAGCAGCGCGTGGGCCGCCTGCATGCGGCGCTCGCGCGTTTGCCCATCGAATATCGCGAAGCGCTCGTGTTCTGCGATCTGCAGGAATGGACGTACGCGGCGACTGCGGCGGTGCTCGACTGCCCGATCGGCACCGTGCGCTCTCGGTTGCATCGCGGCCGCGCATTGCTCGCCGCGCTGCTCGTCGAAGGTGAGGCTGGCGCACGTACAGCGCCGGTATCGGCCGAGCCAGGCGTGCTTCAGCCGCGGGAGGTGTGCTCATGAGCTCGAGCGAAACGGAACCGCACGCTCCGGACCTCGGGCCGCTGCGCGCTGCTCTGCAGGCCATGCCAACGCCGGCGGTCGACGAGGCCGCGCTGCGCCGCGTGTTCCGCGAGCACCGCCACGCGCAGGCGAATGGCGCACGCGCCTCGGTGCCCACGTGGAAGTACTGGGCGATTGCCGCTGCTGTGTCCTGTGTGGTCGTGGGCGGCCTCGTGGGTCTCGCGCTCGTAACCGAGCGGCGCGCCGGCGTGTCGCCTGCGCCGATGGCGGCCGCTCCGCCCTCGTCGGTCGCCGCGTTTCAGCCGCTGTGGTACTCCTCGGAGCTGGTGTCGGGCGCTGCCTACAGCGTGGTGCGCGTGCGCATTCCGCTGTCGTCGCTCGCATTGATGCCGGATGCGCCGGCCGATGGCATGATCGAAGCCGATCTGCTGGTCGGCGAGGACGGGCTCGCGCGCGGGATCCGTTTCAAGGGCCCCGGCGCGTTGCTGGTGTCGAAGGCTTCGCAGTAATCAGGAGAGTCCGATGACCAGGATTGCATTGCTAGCTCTCGCGATTGCCGGCGTATGCGGCGGTAGTGCGGCGGCGTTCGGGCAGGCCGCGGCGGCCGAGCACGAGCCGCCGCAGGACACCTTGTTTTTCGTGGCGAACGCGGCGCCTGCCATGCCGTTCGGTGGTCCGTTCCAGGTAATCGGGTTTGGTGGAGACGTGCCGGGCGCGACGGTGGCTGGCAAGCCGTACTCGGCCGACTCGATTACGGAATCGACACAGCTGCTTGCCGACGGCAACCGCATCATGGCGCGCAACGAGGCGCGGTTCATGCGCGATTCGAAAGGCAGAACGCGGCGCGAGCAAACGTTGCGCGGCTTCGGCCCCGCGTCCGCGGCTCGCGAGCCGGTGACGATGATCACGATCAACGATCCAGTCGCCGAGGTCAGCTATTTTCTCGACACTGCCGCGCGCACCGCGCAGGCCTCTCGGCCGCTCAAAATTGCGACGGGAGTGGCCGGAACCTTCACCGCGCCCGCGCCGCCGCCTCTGCCTCCGCCCGGCGGTGCAGTGGCACACACCACCGTGTTCGTGCAGAACCCGGGCCCTGGCGCACCGGCTGGCGTAGTGGACTTCGCCGCGGCGCCGGTCGGCGCGGTCGGCTTCGCCGTGGCGCAAGGCGGGGACGGGCCGCCTGCAGTGGCAATGTCGGCGCTCGCGGCAGCGCCCGCGCCGTTCGCAACGGCGACGGAGGATCTCGGTCAGCAGGTGATCGAAGGCGTGCTCGCGCGCGGTACGCGCCGTACGCAGACAATTCCGGCCGGCACGTTCGGCAACGAGCGCGCTATCCAGATCGTGGCCGAGCAGTGGTATGCGCCCGATCTCGAGGCCGTGGTGTCGAGCCGCAATTACGATCCGCGCATGGGTGAGACGACGTACCGGCTCGTGCATGTCGCGCGCGGCGAGCAGGCGCCGGATCTATTCGCGGTTCCGCAGGGCTACGCGCTACTGCCCGAGGCCCGGCCGGAATTCGGGGCGTTCAGAGGCGGGCCAGGCGTGCGCGTGGAGCGCGACTAACTGCCGGTGGTGCGCGTCGGGCAGGGTTTGCCCGGCTTGATCGTTACGAAACGGTCGACGACGAGCACCTCTCCGCTCGAGACATGCGCGAGGTGCGCTTCGACTGTTGTCAGCGCGACCTTGCCGCGCGGGTTCATCATCTTCTGCTGCCGCTTGAGCTCCTTGTACGCGCCAGCCTCGGCCACGCGCAGCGGCAAGCCCGTCACGCATTCCGTGAAAGTGACGACGCCATCCTTCGTCGCCGCGCTCTCGCCGTCGAGCTTCAGGCGATCCTTGAACCCCGGGTCCGCCGTGTCGCGAGCGAGCACGTGCTCGATGGGTGATGCCACACGCAGCTGCAGCCGGTCGTTGTCGAGCACGGCGAGGCGACGCTCGGGCCCGGGGCCGCGCAGCACGACTTCCGCGGCGTGCTCGTCCCAGGTCCAGTGACCTAGTGCGTACGTCATTTCGGTGCCGACGGCGCCGTCGCCGCCGGCGAATGCTTGCCGGAAAAAGAACCGCTGGTCGTCGCGCAGCCACAGCGTGGCGCCGACGCTGGTGCAATTGCTGCAGGGGAATTGACCCGCGTAGACACCCGTCAGAGTTGCCGGCGCCGGTGTGGTCGCGACCGCAGCGTCGCCAGGGTCACGGCTGCAGCCGGCGATCATGACGCCGAGCAACACGAGTGCGGTCAACGACCGAAGTTTCATCCGAAGCCTCATGCCCGCGTGGCGCGGGACCGCACCAATGTCGCATTGGCCGCTGCGGGGCGGGAGTGAATGGTTCACGCTGGCGCTGTGCGCGAGCGCACGCTTGCACCCTTTCTGGACCCTCTCCTCGGCGTCCTTTAGAGTTTGCCCGCCCTTGGGAGAACGCCGTTTGAACGCACGCACCGACTTGAGTCTCTATCGCCATAGCTCGAAGTTCTTCGTCGTGTTCCTGGCGCTCCTGGTGTGGGCGTTCTGGCCGAGCTACTTCACGCGTTTGTTCGAGCAGCCGAGCTTCTGGTTCCACGCGCACGGAATCGCGCTGACCTTGTGGTGCGTGCTGCTCGTCGTTCAGGCGCAGCTGATTCGCACCGGGCGGCGCAGCTGGCACCGCCTGCTGGGACAGTCTTCGTACGTGCTCGCACCGGCAGTCGTGATCATCACGACGCTGTTCGTGCACTATCGATTGGCGCCGGCTTTGCGTGGTGCTCGGGTCTTGCCGCCGGGCGCCCTATATTTTCTGGCGCTGACGTTGATCTCGATCGCGGCGTTCGCGTTGTTCTACGCGCTCGCGATCTGGTTCCGGCGCGACGCGCAGGTGCATGCGCGCTGGATGGTGTGCACCGTGTTCGCTATCGTGACGCCGGTGACGGACCGGCTGATCGGCGCGCACTTTCAGTCGTTGATTGCCTTCATGCCGCGCATCGACGGCAGCCCGATCCTGCCCGCGGCGGGGTTCCTGCTCACGGATGCCCTGCTCGTGGCGCTGACCGTGTGGGATTGGCGAGCGAACCGCCGGTTCGGCGTGTTCCCGGCTGCGCTAGCGGTGCTGCTCGTGTACCACGCCGGTACGCTCACGCTGTATCGCGTACCTCTCTGGAACGCGTTCTGCGTGTGGTTTTTGGGCTTGCCGCTGCCCTGAAGCTCAGTTCGCGGCGGTGCCCTTCGGCGCGTGTTCGCGCGCTGCGAGCTCGTCGACGACCTTGAACCACTCTTCGTAGCTGCCGATCTGCGCGCCGGTCGTCAGGTACTTGCCGTTGACGACGATGGTCGGCGTGCTCTGCGCCTGATACCGACGAACGAGCTCGTCCGCGCGCTTGACCTTGGCAACCACCGAGAAAGAGTTGAACGTGTTCTTGAAGGTCGTCGCGTCCACGCCGTACAGCAGGAAGAACGCGGCAATCTTCGCCTCGGTGTCGAGCTTGTTGCCCTTGGCGTGGTATTCGTTGAAGAACGGGCCTTCGATGTCCTTCAGCTTGCCGAGCGCTTCGGCCGTGTAGTACGCGCGCGCATGCAGGGGCGCCCACGGTTCCCACATGGCCGGGACACGCACGAAGTTCACGTAGGCGGGCTTGGTCGCGAGCCATTTCTGTAGCTGCGGCTCGAACGCGTAGCAGCCCGGGCAGCCGAACATGAAGATCTCCGTCACTTCGACCTGGCCCGCTGCGCTGCCTGTCGGCTGAGCGGGCGAGATCAAGGTGTACTGCTTGCCCGCCTGAAGGGCGGAGTTTTGGGCATTCGTCGCAGCGGTAAACGACGCGGCGGCTGTGAGGGCCAGGGCCAGAAAGAGGTTTGAGCGCACGGCGGTGCTCCTGTTGTATCGCGAAACTGCCCAGAGCTTAGCCGCGGCCGGGTAGCGGCCGCAACGACGCGCGTTGGCGCCGTGAACCTTCGCCGCCTTCGAAGGAACTCACCCACACCGGCGCTGTCGCCGCCCGAAGGTTCGGGCGGGCTGGCCGCGCCACATCAGGGGGAAAACAACATGCGCAATATCGTCAGATTGGCTTCTATTGGGGTGGCGGGGTGCAGTGTCGTGTTGGCCGGCGGCGTTGCCGCAGATCATGATCACGGCCAGCGTGAAGAGGTCATCCGCGCCCAGCTCGTGGGCTACAACGAAACGCCGTCAGTATCGACGCCGGCGAAAGGCAGGTTCCGCGCCGTCATTGACGAGGAGGCCGGCACGATCACCTACACGTTGAACTACGACGGCATCGGTGCGGTCACGCAGTCACACCTGCATCTCGGCCAGCACCACACCGCCGGCGGCATCGTGGTGTTCCTGTGCACGAATCTCGGCAACGCGCCTGTGAATACCGTCGTGCAGCCGTGCCCGACGGCTCAGCCGGCAGAGATCACCGGCACCATCCGAATGGCCGATGTCACCGGCAACCTGCCGACGCAGCAGATTGCACCGGGTGAATTCGCGGAGCTCCTGGCGGCCATCCGAGCCGGCGCGGTGTACGTGAACATTCATTCGACGCCGTCGCCCGCGGGCGAAATTCGCGGTCAAATCTTCTGACGCGTCGCGGCGGTGCGGCACTCGCCGCGCCGCCGCTTCTTACTTACGACCGTCCGCGCGGCCGAGCGCGGCGCTCGGCTGGCGTCTCGTGGACGGCGGTCCGGCTATACTGCCCTGCGCACGGATGCGGGCGAGCCGCCCGCACCGGTCGCCTTCGAGGGGGTCGGTCATGAGAGTCGGTCGTTTCGCGCGCGCAGCCGCGGTCATCACGTTCGGCGCCGCTGCACCTCGCGCATTCGCGCATCACGGCATTGCGAACTTCGATCTGAATAAAGACGTCACGTTCAGCGGCGCGGTGAAGCGGCTCGCGTTCGTGAATCCGCATTCGTGGCTGTACGTGAACGTGCCTGGCGCAAACGGTCAGGCGGCCGAATGGCGCTGTGAGATGCGGTCCGCCACCGTGCTGCGCCGTTCCGGTTGGAGCGTTGCGATGTTCGCGCCTGGCACGCAGATTCGTGTGACGGGCGCGCCCGATCGCCACGATCCGAANNTACGGGCAGTTGCAGAAGGCCGGCGTGGTTGCGAGCGCGGCCGATCGGCCCGCGCGGCTGCCGAACGGCGACCCGAATTTGAACGGCGATTGGGCCGGCGAGCAGCGCGTGATGACGGATCGCAGCGGCCTGCGCGGCGCGCTCGTGCCGATCAGCGTCGCAGACAAGATCGGCTCGGGGCAGCTTCCCGAAGGCGTGCGCGCGTTCCCGGGCGCTCGCGGCACGCCAGAATCGTTGGCCGACGATGCGATTCACACGGCGTGGGTGCGGCCTAGCCCCGTGCCGCTGACCGACGCCGGCAAGAAGGCGGCGGCAGGCTTCGACCCGGCATCGAGCGCGAATCCACGGTTGAGCTGCAAGCCCACGAACATCATGTTCGACTGGACGTTCGAGACGTTCACGAACCGCATCACGCAGGACGAGAACTCGGTGCGCATTCAGTACGGCGCGCCCGGCTTAGACCGCACCGTGTA
>PMCP01000087.1:0-192 GCA_003155415.1 Gammaproteobacteria bacterium
GGCTATCCACTTTCCGACGCGCACGGGGCCGTAATGGGAACGTTCTGCGTCTTTGACTTGCAGCCGCGCGAGTTCACTCCCGCCGATTGCCAGACGATCACCGACCTGGCGGCGCTGGCACAACGCGAACTGGCCAACGATCAGTTGAGCAGCGCGCAGGCTGCGCTGACTTCGAAGCTGAGCCTCGCGCGC
>PMCP01000087.1:260-37967 GCA_003155415.1 Gammaproteobacteria bacterium
GGCGGCGACGAATTCCTCGTATTGATGACTGACACGGACGCGGCGGTTGCAGCGAGAGTCGCAGAACGTATCCGCCGCACTATTACGGAAACGCCTATTCCGACGCGCGACGGCTCCATGCCCGTCAGCTTGAGCGTCGGATTCACAGTGCGTCAGCCCAACGACCCAACTCCGGCCGAAGCGCTGATCGAGCGCGCAGATCAGGCGCTGATGCAGTCCAAAGCGGCCGGTCGCAACCGTGTCCGCATGACGAGCTGACCGCCACACCGCGCCGAACAGCACCGTCCTTTCCCACCGAACCGATTGCGGTATGATCCCCGCGACTGCTCCGCGGCACTCTGCGCTGCGGAGCCCGGATCGTCATAGGGGGATAGCCGTGGCCAAACGCAGCGACAGCGACGCGACACCGTCCGTCGATCGAAGAAAATTCTTGACGGGTGCTGCGGCCAGCGCCGCAGGTGCCGCCAGCACGTTGGTCAGTGGCGTCGCCGAAGCGCAGCAGGCCGCGCCGAGCGCACGCCCCGCGGTTGCGCGGCCCACGGACGCGGACGCCCGCAAGGATTTCGTGCCGCCGGAACCGCGCGGCGCTCCCTTCATCGACCACCCGGGCTCCGATCACATGGTCGACGTGTTCAAGGCGTTCGACTTCGACTACGTGGCCGTAAATCCCGGCTCCGCGTTCGAAGGCATCCACGAGTCGCTCATCAATCACGGCGGCAACCGCAAGCCCGAGATCATTACGGTGATGCATGAGGAAGCCGGCGCCGCGATGGCGCACGGCTACGCGAAGGCGGCCGGCAAACCGATGATGACGTTGATGCACGGCACCGTGGGGTTGCTGCATGCGTCGATGGGTCTGTTCCAGGCGTGGTGCGATCGTGTGCCGGTGTTCGGCGTGGTCGGTACTCCGCGCATCCCGACATCCGTCATCAACCGCCCGCACAGCGCGCAAGACATGGGCGCACTCGTGCGGGACTTCATGAAGATGGACGACGAGCCGACGCGGCTCGATGTGTTCGCCAGCATCGCGATGCGCGCGTACACGATCGGCCGAACTCCGCCGATGGGTCCCACGCTGCTGGTCGTGGATACCGAACTCCAGGAAGCGGCGATTCCAAACGGCATGAGCCTGCCGATCCCCAAGCTCACACTGCCCTCCGTCCCGCAGGGCGAGACCGGAGCGGTCCGCGAGGCCGCCCAATGGCTCGTTGGTGCAGAGCGTCCGCTGATCCGACCCGGCAAGCTCGCGCGCACGCCGGCCGGCTGGGATCTTCTGTTACAACTCGCTGAGTTGTTACAAGCCCCGGTGGACGTCGGCACCTATGGCTCGTGGCAGGACTTCCCATCGTGGCACGCGCTCTACGGCTCCGGCGGCGCCGACTACAAACCGGACGTGATCCTGGGGCTCGAGCTGAACGACATGGTTCCGTCGGTGCGCCAGACGCACGCCACGGGCGGCAAGACGATCAGCATTTGCGCCGAGTACCTGTCCCAGGGCCACAACATCCACGACTACGGCAACTACACCGATGTCGATCTCGCGATTGCGGCCGACGCCGAAGCAACGCTGCCGTCGCTGATCGAGGAAATCCGGCGCCAGAGCCCGCGCGACGCGTCGCGCGGACGTACGGCTCGCGGTGCTGCGATTGCCGCGGCTCACAAAACGATCCGCGAGCGCGAGATCGACGACGCGCGCTATGGCTGGAACTCGAACCCGATTAGCGTGCCTCGCATGGTCTCAGAGCTCGGGCGGCAAATTCAGAAGGATGACTGGGCGATTGTCTCCGGCCATCAATTCACGGGCCAATGGCAGCGCAGATTGCTGAACCACGACAAGCACTATCGCTACAACGGCGATTGCGGCGGGTTTGGCATCGGCTACGACACGCCCGCCTCGGTCGGCGGCGCGCTGGCGCACAAAGCGCACGGTCGTTTGCCCATCGGCATCGTCGGCGACGGCGACTTCAACTTCGTCGGGCCCGGCGCATTGTGGACGGCAGCGCACCACAAGATTCCACTGCTCCTGATCATTCACAACAACCGCGCGTATCACGCCGAGGTCATGCTCGTTCAGCGCACGGCGGCGCGTCGCGGTCGTGGCAACGACAAAGTCGACATCGGCAACGTGATTCGCGATCCGGCCCCGGACTACGCCAAGATCGCGCAGGGTTACGGCGTGTACGCCGAAGGGCCCATCAGCGATCCGAACGCGCTCGCGCCAGCGCTCGAGCGGGCGCTCGCACGCGTGCGAGCCGGCGAGCCGGCACTGCTCGACGTCGTTTCGCAACCCAGATAGGCGGTCATTCGGCCATGAACATGCGCAAGCTCTTACGCTCCTTGCTCGCACCCTGCGTTGCAGCGAGCCTCCTCGTCGCGGTCGCTCCCTCGCCTGCTCAGCAGAACGCCGGCGCCACACCCGTCGGCGATGCCGAACGCGGCCGGCAATTGTTCTCGGATACCTACAACTGTTACGCCTGCCACGGCTTCGATGCCCAAACTGGCGAGCGGCGGTTGGTGCCGATGAACTACCCCGTCGAAGGCTTCGTCACGTTCGTACAGCACTCGCCGCTGCCGCAGATGCCGTCGTTCCCCGACGCGTCGGCGCAAACACTGGCAGACATCTGGACGTATCTGAAAACGATCCCGGTCGACGCACCGCCGCTCAAGGATCTGCCGCTACTGCAGGACGTGCTGGCGCGCAAAAACCAAGCGGCAAGCGCTAGATAGACTAGATAGAAAGGAGCCGGCTCTTCCGCGCGTTCTAGAGAAACTCGCGGCCGTCCGCGAGCTTTATGTGGCGCAGGAAGAATGCGCTCGGATTGTCGCGGCGCGGCGAGCCGATCGCCGTGACCTTGGTACCGGGTTTGATCATCTCCGGTGTCAGGCCGCCACGCACGGCCATGTTCGCCGGAGCTCCTTCGACGAAGTCGATTGTCTCGGTGCTGCCGTCGGACCGGGTGTGCGTCAAGGTCATCGCAATGTGCGGGTTCTTGAAGCTGAGCGTCGCCACGACGCCCTCGAACGGAATCTGCTGCTCGAAGTCATAGACGGCAAACGAATGGTGGCCAAATGCGGGAGGTGCCGCGGTGACCGCCAAACCACACATGAGTGCAGCGACATAACGCCAACCGATTCGCATTCCTTCCCCTCTTCCCGGCCGGCTCTGCCGGGTATACGTCTCGACCTTAGCAAGTTCATTCTGCCAAGACCAGCGGGCCTCCGCGGACCTGTACCGCTACGCGGCGCCGCGCACTACAATACCCCCGCAAATCTCAGGCTATGTACTCGGGGGGCGGTTCGAGATGATGAGCACTAGCACGAAGACTCGCTGGCGAACGCTATGCGTCGCGATCGCGACGATCGCGGTAACTGCCTGTCAACAGCAGCCCGCAACGCAACCGCCGGCCGCCGGCGCCGCTCCCGCGCCAGCCGGGGCACGCGCCGCCGAAAAGCAGCGCATGACGAATCTCGGCATCGAGCACAAGACAGCTCGGGCTTTGTACGACTACTTGAAGCAGCAAGCCCACGGCGGCAAGGCTCTTTCATGGCAGACCGTTCCCGACTGGCTCGGTGTCTGGACGCGCGAAGCGAGCCCGTTCTTTTGGGACCCGGACCAAGGTTCACCGACGGCACTGCCGACGGCAAAGCTGACGCCTGAATACAGCAAGCGCCTCATGGACAAATTGGACAAGGTAAACCGCGGCATCGAGTTCGATCCGCTTAGCAACTGCGAGCCCGCCGGCATGCCCCGATGGATGGTCGAGCCCTTCTTGCGAGAGTGGGTCGTGACGCCACAGGAAACGTATCTCGTCAATGAGATGCAGAATGAGATGCGCCGCGTCTACACCGATGGTCGCGACCACCCGAGCGCCGACGACGCCTACCCGCTGTGGGAAGGCGATTCAATCGGCTTCTGGGACGGCGACAAGCTCGTGATCCACACGGCGCAAATGCGCGCCGGCCAGTATCAACGCATCCAGCCGTATTACACCGAGCAGGTCGAGACCGTCGAGATCTGGCAAAAGGCAGACGCCGACACGATGGCCGTCGACATCTGGGCGTTCGACCCGCCCGCACTGGCGGAGCCTTGGTACACTAAACAAAGCTACAAGCGCCTGTCGAACGACGACAAGAGTCTGCGTATCCGTTACTGGGACTGCGGGGAGAACCAGAACAACACGGTCACCAAGACCGACACCGGCAGTTCAGACTTCACGAATTTCAATTTCACGAAGCAGGGCGACAAGTAGGAGACCGACCATGAGACAGATTCTGACAACCGCACTTGGCGGGCTGGTGCTCGCAGCAGCACCGAGCTTCGCGCATCACTCGGCCGTCATGTTCGATGACGCCAAAGAGGTCACCATCAAGGGCACCGTCAAAGAGTTTCAGTACACGAATCCACACTCTTGGTTGCTCGTCGACGTGAAGAACTCGGATGGCACTGTCACGACGTGGGGCTTCGAGGCCGAGGGCCCGAGCACGCTGACTCGCGCCGGCATCCGCAAAAGCGATCTTTCTCCGGGCACCGAGATAACGATTACGGGTCACCCGATGAAGGACGGCCGCCCGGCGGCGGCCTGGATGAAGGCCACCCGCGGCGACGGCAAGGAATTCAACCCGGGCGCAGGCTTCGCAATCAAGTAACCGCGATCTCGGTCATCGACCGAGCACCGTGACGCAAAACGAAACGGCCCGTGCCGCCAGGCACGGGCCGTCTTCTTTAAGGCAGCAGGGCCTGCTTAAGCTCGAACGTCGCCGGCACGAGCTGAAGGCTCGTCAGAGCAGCCGTCACCCCTACGAGGTCGTCCAACTCGATACCGACGTGTCGCGCCCAACGCGTCGCGCGCAGCCACTCGGCGACATCGCTCGGCACGAGCGAATAACGCTGCCCGATGACCTCCGGGGCATCCGGACGTGCGGCGAGAGTCTCGGCTTCACCGAGAACCGCGGCCAACAGCTTGCGTAGCGCTACGCGTTGCGGTGCACCGACACCGTCGGCCACACACACTACAAAGGCTGCCCAAGGCGCCAGAAACTCTCCGACACGCCGAAACCGGCCGTCGTCGACCAGCGGCTTCGTCATGAACTTCTCCCAGAAGAACACGTCGGCCGCGTCCGTCGCGAACGCGTTGACCGCGCCGGCCAGGTTGCGCACCGTCACGAGCTCGATCGTGTCGACCGGCCACGCCTGCGACCGCGCGTGCACGAACGCCATCAGATGCGAGCCCGAGCCCAAGCGACTGATCGCGTAGCGTGCGCCGCGAATGTCCGCCACGGTCATCAACCGCGACCGCGCAGGCACGTGGATTCCCCAGATCAGGGACGATTCGGTGTACAGGCTTGCGATCTTGAACCCGCCGCCGTTCGCGACGCCGGCCACCGCGCCCTCCGTCAGCAGCAGCGCCGCGTCGAGCTCCCCTGCACGCAGTGCCGCGGCCATCGCGCCTGAGCCGTCAGGGTAGTCCCGCCAGGTAAGCTCGACCCCCGTGCGCGCCGGCACACCAGCTTCAATCGCCAGATGCCACGGCAGATTGAAGTGCTCGGGAACGCCTCCAACCCTTAACTCGATCATGGAGTTACACATCCATCCTTAGATCTTTGATAGCTAGCGCTGCAGCAACGGCCGCAGCTCGCGAATGTCGCCGAGCGATTCGAGGGCGAGGAGCTTCGCGATCAGGCCATCGGCCGTCGCGCTGCCGAGCACAGGCGCAATCAGGTCGCGCGCCTTCGCAACGACCTCGTCACTCCCCATCGGGTTGCGAGGCGTGCCCCGCACCGCTTCAACGCGCTCGCGGTGACGATTGCCATCTCGCAACGCGACTTCGACGATCGCAACACGCACCGGCAACAGTGCCGTCAACTCAGCGTCGGGAACGTAGCGAACCTTGCGCCGCTCGTGCAATACCGCCGGATCCTTCATCCGTGGCGCGTCGTGCGCCGCGTGGAACGACACGGTGCGGTCCAACAGCATGACCGCGAGCATGTGCTGCAGACAGATATCCGGGATGTCGCGGTTGTCGACCACCGAGCCGACAGCCGGTGCGAGCCGTACCACAACCTCGGTCACGTCGGCAGCAGCAAAGCCGTGCCGCCGCAGCAAGCTCTCGAGCGCGTCGAGCGGCCCCTGGATCGGCGTGCCCACGGTCCACTTCTTGATGTCCGTGCCC
Source organism: Gammaproteobacteria bacterium (assembly GCA_003155415.1). GTDB lineage: Bacteria > Pseudomonadota > Gammaproteobacteria > Steroidobacterales > Rariloculaceae > FEN-1219. The sequence continues at coordinate 6,431 of PMCP01000087.1, forward strand.
GCGATCTCATAGCGTTGGCCGAGCGCTTCAACGAGCATCTCGGGCTTTGCGCCAGAGGCATTGACCCGAAAGAAATTGTCTTCGCCCGAGAACACGTCGTCGACGCCGCTCCAGCCGGCGCGCACGACTTCGGCCGCGGTGACCCCGGCACGCGCCGGCATGCCGCCAAACACGAACGCCTTCTCGACGTGCTCAGTATCACGTCCCCACACGGCGTATCCGGCAGCCTGCTGTGACGCGTAGTCGAGCAGCCAGCGCATCTGACGCTCATCGAGCACCGCCAGGCTTCCGGCCGCAGCCGCCGCTCCGAACGTGCCCGCGAACGCATGCGTGCTGCGCCGCGTGTCCGTTCGAAACGCGATGCCGCCGAGCGCCATCGTCATCCGCGGACCCACGTCGTAACCGAGCGTTACGCCACGCAGGAATTGCTCGCCGCTCGCACCCAGCGCTTCGGCCATCGAAAGCGCGGCCGGAACCACGGCCGCCCCCGGATGCGATTGCGATTCGCCGTGCGAGTCGTCGGTCTCATCCGAATGCGCGAGCACGCCATTCACGAACGCGGCTTCGAGCGGGTTTAGTAACGTCTTTGCACCGACAACCGTGGCAGTGCCACCGCCCGCTTGCGCCGCCGCGAATTTCAGAGCGGCAAGGCCCGGCCGCAGCTGCGACCCGGAGATCATTGCCGCCAGCGTATCGAGAATGTGGTACTTCGCTTGCTCGACTACGGGAGCGGGCAGCGAGCGCGTCCGCGCGCCGACCATGTAGGCGCTGAGCGCGGCCATCACGTCGCCGACTTGCTGCGCGCGCGCGCGGAGCGAAGGCAGCACCGCGGCGCCGAGCACGAGCGCAGCCCTGCCGAGCAAGTCGCGACGTGACCAGTGAGTGTGTGATTGACGAGGCATAGCAGCGGTGCCCGTACTCTACAACTCCGCGACCGCGCCGCCCAGCGCTTCCCGCGACCGTCGCAGCCGCGACGCTGTGATATGTTGTGGCAGGGGGATACATGTGAGCTTGAATCTCGCGACCTCGTTGCGTGAGAGCGCTCGCTTGCACGCACAGCGCATCGCGCTCGTGTTCGGTGAGAACACGTGGACGTATGCCGCCTTGCATGACGCCGTACGGCGGTTCGCCGGTGCGCTAAGCGATCTCGGCATCGAGCGCGGCCAACACATCGCGCTGCTGCTGCCGAACACACCCGAGTTCACGATCGCCTACTTCGGCGGGGCCTACGCAGGCTGTCCCGTTGTGCCGCTCAACGCCCTGCTGACCGCGGACGAGATTGCATATCACCTCGACGACGGCGACGCGATCGCACTCGTAACCGTTTCCGCGCTGCTCCCGCAAGCACAAGCCGCAGCGAGCCGCGTCCGCGCGTGCCGCCACCTCATCGTCGCCGGTGCGGCGGCCCCGCCCGGCGGTGCCCTCGCCTTCGATCGCTTGCTCGCGACGGCCACGCCGTGCACACAAATCACGCCTACGAACGGCGACGACACCGCTGTGTTGCTGTACACGAGCGGCACCACAGGCAAACCGAAGGGCGCCGAGCTCACGCATTCGAACCTTATGTTGAACGCGCATATCTTTCGGACGGACCTGTTGCCTTTGACGGCCGACACCGTGGCGCTGTGTGCTCTACCGTTGTTCCACATCTTCGGCCAGACCGCGGTGCAGAACGCCGTGCTCGCCGCGGGCGGCACTGTCGTGCTTATGCCGCGGTTCGACGCGGCAGGCGCGCTGGCGCTGATGGCGCAGCACCGCGTCCGTTACTTCGCAGGCGTGCCGACGATGTATTTCGGACTGCTGAATCAACCCGACGTGAGCCGCTACGATCTCGGCGCGCTGCTACATTGCGTCTCCGGCGGCGCGCCGCTGCCGCTCGAGGTCATCCGTGCGTTCGAGGCGCGCTACAACGTTCAGATCCTCGAAGGCTACGGCTTGTCCGAGACCTCGCCCGCCGCGAGCTTCAATACGCGCGCGAAGCGCAAGCCCGGATCGGTCGGCGTGCCGGTGTGGGGTTGCGAGATGCGCCTCGTGGACGAAGGCGGCGGCGAAATCACGGCGCCTCTCGTGCCGGGCGAAATTCAGATCAAGGGCCACAACGTGATGAAGGGTTACTGGAAGAACCCCGAGGCCACCGCTGCAGCGCTGCAAGACGGCTGGTTCTCGAGCGGCGACATTGGTCACCGCGATGCAGACGGCCATTACTTCATCGTCGACCGAAAGAAGGACATGATCATTCGCGGCGGCTTCAAGGTGTACCCGCGCGAGATCGAGGAAATTCTGTATGGCCACGCCGCCGTCGCCGAAGCGGCTGTGATCGGAATTCCGCACGCGAGCCACGGCGAAGAGGTAAAAGCCGTGATCGCCAAACGGCCCGGCCACGAGGCCACGACTGAACAGCACATCATCGACCATTGCCGTTTGCATCTCGCGCCGTTCAAGGCGCCACGCATCGTCGAGTTTCGAACGTCGCTGCCGAAAGGCCCCAGCGGGAAAATCTTGAAGCGCGAGCTGCGCGGCTAGCGCGGGCTGTCACGACGGCGCACGCTTGAGCGACAATTCAATTCGCCATTGATCAGGGGGGGCTTTGAAGATGTCGACTCGCGCCACTGTGCTCGCCGTTTCACTGTGCTTTGCTGCCGCCTTCGGCGCTAATGCCGCCGAGCACGCGTTTCGCCCCGTGACGGATGCGATGCTTCGGCGCCCCGACCCGGCCGACTGGCTCATGTGGCGTCGCACATTCGATGCGTGGGGCTACAGCCCGCTCGACAAGATCAACCGCGGCAACGTTGGCAGTTTGAAGCTCGCGTGGTCGATCGACCTCGACGCGGCGCCGTCGCAGGAAGGCACACCGATCGTGCACGACGGCGTGCTGTATTTCCCCGGTCCGTCCGATGACACGCTCGCGCTCGACGCCGCGACGGGCAGGAAGCTCTGGGAACATCGCCGGCAGCTGCCCGAAGACTTAGGCAAGTTCGTGCCGTTCCCGCAGACGAATCGCAATCTCGCGATCTTCGACCGGCTCATCATCGACAACGGCGCGGACAACACGATCTACGCCCTCGATGCGGAGACCGGCAAGCTCGTGTGGGAAAACACAGTGTTCGATTACCACACGAGCCACGTGAAGCAGGGCTCTGCGCCGTTCGTTGTCGCCGGCAAACTGATCTCGGGCCGCAATTGCCAGCCACAAGGTGGGCCCGACGCGTGCGTGATCACGGCGCACGACGCGCGCACCGGCAAGGAGCTGTGGCGCAAACGCACGATCCCGAAGCCCGGCGAACCTGGCGGCGACAGCTGGGGCGACGTGCCGGACGCCGGGCGCTGGCACGTCGGCGCATGGATGATGCCGAGCTACGACCCCGAGCTCGATCTCATCTACATGGGCACGTCGGTCACGGCGCCGGCACCAAAGTTCATGCTGGCCGGCAACGACAAGCAGTACCTGTACCACAACTCGACGCTCGCGCTGCGTCCCGCGACGGGCGCAACGGTGTGGTACTACCAGCACGTTGTCGACCACTGGGATCTCGACCATCCGTTCGAGCGCATTCTGCTCGACGAGGTAGTTGCACCGGACAAGAGCGAGGTGCCATGGATCAACCCGCGGCTGAAACCGGGCGAGACGCGCAAGGTGGTAACGGGAATTCCCGGGAAGACCGGGCTCATCTACACACTCGATCGCGTGACCGGTGAGTTCTTGTGGGCGCGGCCGACGATCTTCCAGAACGTCGTCGCCAGCATCGACGGCGCGACGGGCAAAGTCACCGTGAACGAAAAAGCGCTGTTCACCGCGGCGAATCAGACGTTGTTCATCTGCCCTACGACGAACGGCGGCAAGAACTGGCCCGCGGGCGCTTACAGCCCCCGCACGAAGACGATGTACATGCCGATGCAGAACACCTGCATGAATGCGACGGCCACGGCGTCGGAGCCGAAGCCCGAACTGCTGTACGCGATCACGGGCGAGACGATGATCACGCCGGACGCGGACGGCAAGGTCGGTACGGTCCGCGCGTTCTCGGCCGAAACCGGCAAAGCGGGCTGGCGCTTCGACACGCGCGCGGGCGTCATGGCACTCGTCGCCACCGGCGGCGACCTCGTGTTCGGCGGTGACGTGGCCGGCAACTTTCGTGCGTTCGACGCGACCACCGGCAAGGTGCTCTGGGAAACGAATCTCGCCTCACAGGTGACCGGGCATCCGATCACGTTCGAAGCCGGCGGTAAGCAGTACGTAGCGGTGAGCACCGGCCGGTCCAACATGACGGGTGGGCTCTCGCGCCTGACACCCGATGTCGCACCGGACGACAGCCGCAACAAGCTGTTTGTGTTCGCGCTGCCGGCCCGCTGATCTTCGCGCTATCGCGGCGGTGGCGGCGGCAGATCGGCCGGCGGTGTCAGGTCGAAACGTTGTTTGCCGGAGCCGGGCTCGATCGAGCGATCGTACTCCGTGCAGAACGTAATCTCGTTCGCCATCGTCTTCGCCACGCGCTTGTAGAGGCGCGTGCGGCGATCGGGCTGCGTCAACACGTCGGGAGCCTCCGTCACGACGTCGATCTGCAACGTGCCCGGATCCTTCAGGGACATGCGCTCGGTGATCCGGACGTTCTTGCCGATCGGTACGCCGCCATAGGACGCGAGCGGATTGATGCCTGTCGTTTCGACTACCAGCGTCTGCCCTTCCCAACGGCCGATCGACACGCCGGTATTCGTCGCATCGGGGGCCGCCGGCATCGCGCGACCGTCGGCATAGATGCGCCGCAGAAGACCACGCTCGTTCGTCACCGTCACGCGACCCGGCGTGAACAGGAACTCGATCGCCTCCGTGAAACCGCCGTTGGAGCCTGTGAACTGCATCGGCCGGCAATAACGCAGCGGATCGGCATCGGGACCTGCAGCGCGCGCGGCGTCGCGGGCCGCGGGCTTTAGAGGTGGTGGTTGCATTCGCAGTTCGTCGGGCCCCGCTTGTCCGGAACCCCACCACCCGCTCCAGTCGGGCAGCTTCGCCAGCGACGCGTACGCGGCGCTCGGCGCGTCACCGGCCGACTGAGCCGAGGCGCCAAGGACAGCGAGCACACTCAGCAACACGGCGGTCGAACGCCCGAGTCGCGTCGCGCGCGCGCTCATGGCTTGCCCGCCGGCGCCGCAGGTGCCGCGACGGCATCCGAGGCGTCGACGCTACCCCCAGGCCCGCCCGCGGCGCGTATGACACTACCGTCGACGCGCGTGGCGACTGCGAGGTGCCCGCCCGTGCGTCCGTCGGTGAGCGGCCAATACGCGATCGACAATTTTTCGCCGACCGCGAACGTTTCCTTTGACCAGCCGCGCTTCAAGAGCACGTTCGGAGAACCGTTCTCGAACGCGTACAAATCGAAACCATTATCGCGAGCCGCGTTCGGCACGTAGAGCCAGATGAACACATGCGGATTCGTCCATTCGAGCTTCGCGACCGTGCCCGTGACGGTGACCGTGCGCGCAGCGTCGAACATGGCGTACGAGTGATGAGCAAGCGCGCCGCCTGCAGCGACGCAGCCGAGCGCTGCGACGATCGCGCGTGAGACGCAACGTGAAATCGCCATAAGGAACCCTCCCAACAAAAAGCGTAGCGTCAGCCGGCGGGTTTCGGCCGAGTAACCGTGATCAGCTCGAGAGCTTTGCGGTCGATCGGCAAATCGACATTCCCCACCGGCAGGCCATACACACTGAAGATATAGGCAAGCACCGCAGTGTACTCGGCGGGATCGAGCGAGCCGGGATCATCGTCCGGCATCATCTCAGAGACGAACTCGAACGTCTCCCACAACGTCTTGCCGTCGTGGTCCTCTAGATACGCACCCGGGCCCGTGAACTCTTCGATCTCGTGGCAGTTCGAGCAGATGCTCTTGAAGACCCGCTGGCCGCGCTTCACCTGCGCGGCCGAAAACACGCCGTCACGCACCGTACGCTGCTTGGTCTGCGCTGATGCAACGACGACGGCGAGCGCGCACGCTACAGCGACGACAGCGGCGGCCACCGCGCGGCCGCTGTAAAAATAGCGAAAGCTCATCGAGCTCCGAGCGACCCCGTGCTACCGGAGAAGTTTCTCCGCCCGGCAGATTAGTGGTTAGTTATCGTGCTTTCTAGTCTGCCGTTGCCGCGGCGATCGGCAGCACACCGCTCCCGAGCAACTCGTCCATGAATCCGAACTGACGCATATCCTCGATACGTTGCGGATAGAGAATCCCGTCCAGGTGATCGCATTCGTGTTGCACGACACGCGCGTGAAAGTCGGCGACCGTGCGGTCGACGGGCCGGCCGAACTGATCGAATCCACGATAACGAATCTCACGGTAACGAGGCACGAGCCCGCGCATGCCGGGGACGCTGAGGCAGCCCTCCCAGCCCGGTTCGCGCTCNNCGGGTAACGGGGGCTGTAGTCGAGACCGAAGATCACGACACGCTGCAGGACGCCGATCTGAATTGCCGCGAGGCCCGCGCCGTCATTGGCACGCATGGTGTCCAGCATGTCCTCGATGAGCACATGCAGCTCAGGCGTATCGAACGCCTGCACCGGCGCGGCAATTTCACGCAGCGTCGGGTGCCCTAGCCTAAGGATCGGTCTGACCGCCATACAGCTCTTGTTCCTCGCAGCCTGCTCCGCCGTTCCGCGACATTATAGGACTGGTCGAACCCCAGCCGGCGCGTGAGGGGGTTTTGCATAAGTTGTGACCTGGTTTCACGAAATGGCCTCTTCGGCCGGGCAGACTAGAACCTAAGTTGGGGCTTTTTTCGGGGCTACCGTCGCGATGTACGAGGCTCATTTCGGCCTGCAAGGACGACCGTTCGACACCGGCATTGCGCACGAGGTCGACGTCTTTCGCGGCACTCGCCAAACCACGATCATCGACAAGGCCAAGCTGGCGCTCGCGGCGTCGGACTCGGTCGTCACGTTTTGCGGCCCGCCGGGCATCGGCAAGACCACTCTTGCACTCGCCGCCGTCCGTTCGATCAGCACGCGGCTCGCTCTGGCCCGGTTGAGCTCGCTGCCCACGAACGCCAACGAGATGCTCGAGCTATTGCTCGTCGATCTTGGCCTGAACGCGCATCGTGCATCGCGCATCGAGCGCCTGCAGATGTGGCGCCAATATCTGGAGGAGATGAGCGCCACGGACACGCGCGTGTTCATCATCGCCGAGCGCACGGAAGAGTTCACACCTGAAGTGCTGCGGGCGCTCGACGCGCTGACCGGTACCGACGCGAGCGGCAGCACGGGTGCCAACGTCGTGCTACTCGGACATCTGGGTCTCGACGGCTTCCTAGGTACGCCGTCATTGGAATCGCTGCGACAGAGAGTTCGGCTGCGCCAACGGCTGGAGCCATTCTCGTCCGCGGAGCTCACCGAGTATCTGCGTCATCGCGTCACGCAGGCCGGCGGCAATTTCGATCGGCTGTTTGCGCCAGGTGCGGCGGCCGCGGTCTATCGCGTAACGGGCGGCGTCGCTCGCGTTGCTAACACGTTGTGCGAAGCCGCGCTGACAGCGGCAGCTGCTGCGAAAATGCCCGCACTGACACCCGAACTGTTTGCGCAGGTCGCCGTCGACATGCTCGGAGTCGAAGAAGTCGCCGTGCAGGTAGCGCCAGCGCTGGCGCCAATACCCGCCTCCGCACCCGCCGTTCCAGTCGCCAAGACGAACACCGTGACTATCGCGTCCGTGGCTATCGACATCACGCCGATGAAAACCGCCGCGGTCGTGGCCGCTCCTAAAACCGCAACCGCGGCACCGCGGGCAGTGGATCTCGCCGCAGCCCCAACGCCGGTGCCGACCCCTCCGCCTCCAGCGCCCGTGATTGCGGCTGACCCGATATCAGCCGTGGCAGCGCCCGCACCAGCGGCGCTGACGCCCTCTGTACCCCCGCCCGCACCCATGCCGGCGGAACCCGTCGCACCGATCGCCCAGGCCGTTACGCCGCCAGCCCCCGTGCGAGCTCCCATCGCGGCAGCCCCCGCACCCGCCCCGATCGCCGTTGCACCAGCGCAGCCACCTGCCGCCGTGCGTCCGGCGTCGCTAGCCACGCCAGCGCCCGCTCCGACACCAACACCGGTCGCTACGCCGACGCAGAGCGCAGTCGCCTCAAAGGCGGCCGCGCCACGAGCGCCCTTACCCGACTTCGACGCGACCGCGACGGATATTCCGGACATATCGGCTTTAGACTTCCCCGTGTTGACCGACGCCGTGGAAGAGTTCGCGCCGCGCGCGCGCGCGACACCACCTCCGGCGCCCGTACCACTCGCACAGGTCGCCAAGACAATCGCGGCGCCCTCCGCCGCGGGCGCGGCCCGCGCTCCCATTGCGCCGGCGCCCCGCCCCGCAGCACCGCCACCCCCGCCGTCGGCGGCCGCGACTGCGTCGACACAGACACCGTTTCGTCGGTTGCTCGAGCCAAAGACCGCTTTGCCCAGCGCACCGCCGCCGCCCGCGCCCGAGCCTGAGCCCGAGCCTGTAGCTGAGGCCGAAGAGGCCCCCGATCAGCTGCGTCAGACGCAGACGATGCGCGCTATCTCGATGGCCAAGTCGATCGACGACGTCAGCGACTCGATGGCCGAGACACTGTTCGGTGAATCGGACCTCGACTTCTTGAGCGCCACGCTCGCATCGTCCGCCGGCGAGAGCGATGAGTCGCAAGCGTTCGCGCCAGAATCGAGCGCGCCGACACCGCCAGCGGCTTCACCGCCGGAAGACGACCTCATGGACTTGTTCAATCTCGGCCCGGATGCGCCACTCGAGCTGATTGACGACTCGGCGTCGCCACCAAGCGATCGGCGAAAGTCCGCCACACGCCGCGGCGGCTGACAGCCGCTCTCGAACGGCTAACGTNNGCGCGCTGCGTGCCATGCTCACGTACCGCGGTGTACACGAGCTCGGCGGCTCGGCTCATCGCGCGAAACGCCGTCAACGGATACAACACCATCTTGATGCCGGCGCGCGCGAGCTCAGGGACTGTGAAATACGGCGTCAGCCCGAACTCCGTGAGGTTCGCGAGCACCGGAACGCGGATTGCACGCGTGAACGCCTTGTAGTCCGCGAGCGTGTACAACGCCTCCGCGAAGATCATGTCCGCGCCGGCCTCGACGTACGCCGCCGTGCGCTCGAGCGCGGCCTCGCGGCCTTCGCTCGCGAACGAGTCGGTCCGCGCCATGATCACGAATTTCGCGTCGCGGCGCGCATCGACGGCAGCCTTGAGACGGTCGCACATCTCATCGGTCGACACCGTAGCTTTGTTCGGCCGATGGCCGCAGCGCTTCGCCTGTTCCTGGTCCTCGATGTGGATCGCCGCGACCCCGGCGCGCTCCATCTCGCGCACCGTTCGTGCGATGTTGAACGCGCTACCGAAGCCCGTGTCGACGTCGACGAGCAGCGGCAAGTCCGTGGCGGCCGCGATCCTACGCGCGTCCTCGAGCACGTCCCCGAGCGCCGTGACGCCCAGGTCGGGCAGCCCGAACGACGCGTTCGCGACGCCCGCGCCGGAGAGGTACAGCGCCTTGAACCCGGCGCGCTCCGCGAGCAACGCCGAGTACGCATTGATCGCGCCCGGAATCTGCAGCGGCGCGTGGCGCGCAACCGCCGCGCGAAATTTCTTGCCCTGGCTCATGCGTGGTTTTGCACCCAAAGCGCCATGAAGTCCGACACCGACAACGCCTCGAATCGCTGTTGCTCGGCACAAGCGAGCAGAATCCCTGCGGCCCGCTCAGGCGTGAACCGCGTCGCGAGACTCTTCTCGAATTTCTCGATCAGCTTTGGAATACCTTCGTCACGGCGGCGGCGGTGACCGATCGGATAGTCGACCGCGATTCGCTCCGTCTTCGTGCCGTCTGCGAACTCCACTTGAATCGCGTTGCCGATCGCGCGCTTGTCGGGATCGAGGTAGTCGCGACTGAACGTCTTGTTTTCCGTGACGACCATCTTCGCGCGCAAAGCGTCGATACGCGGATCGCGCGCGATCTCGTCTTCGTAATCGTCGGCCGTGAGTCGGCCAAAAATCAGCGGCACGGCCACCATGTATTGCAGGCAATGGTCGCGATCGGCCGGATTCGCAAGCGGTCCGGTCTTGTCGATGATTCGCACGCCGGCCTCCTGCGTCTCGATCAGCACTTTCGAGACGCGATCGAGCCGCCCTGCGACGCTCGCGTGCAGCTTCAGCGCCGCCTCGACCGCCGTCTGCGCGTGGAATTCGGCCGGGAACGAGATCTTGAACAGCACGTTCTCCATCACGTACGACGCGAGCGGACGCTCGAGCGCAATCGGCTGACCTTTGAACAGCACGTCCTGGAAACCCCACGCCTTCGCGGTCAACGCGGACGGATAGCCCATCTCGCCTTTCAGCGCGAACAGCGCGTGCCGCACGGCGCGGCTCGTCGCGTCACCCGCCGCCCAACTCTTGCGCGAGCCCGTGTTCGGAGCATGCCGGTACGTGCGCAGCGCGCCGCCGTCGAGCCACGCGTTCGATACCGCGTTTACGACCTGCTCGCGAGTGCCGCCCAGCATTTGCGTCGCCACCGCCGTGCTCGCCACGCGCACGAGCAGCACGTGGTCGAGGCCCACGCGATTGAAGCTGTGGTTCAGCGCGAGCACACCCTGGATTTCGTGCGCCTTGATCATGGCCGTGAGTACGTCGGCCATCGTCAGCGCGCGCTGGCCGGCCGCGACGCGTTGGCGGCTGAGATAGTCGGCGACGGCGAGGATGGCGCCGAGGTTATCGGACGGATGGCCCCACTCGGCCGCGAGCCACGTGTCGTTGAAGTCGAGCCAGCGGACCAGCGCGCCGATGTTGAATGCCGCCATCACGGGGTCGAGCTCATACGCGGTACCGGGCACGCGCGCGCCGCCTTTCATCTCCGCACCGGGCACCACGGGGCCGAGCAGCTTCCTGCACGCGGGGTAACCGAGCGCCAGAATGCCGCACCCGAGCGTGTCCATGAGGCAGTAGCGCGCGATGCGTCGCGCTTCGACGCTGTCGGCGCCAGGGCGAAGCACGTAGTCCGCGATGTCGGTCAGAAGGCGATCCGGAGCGGGCCGCTCGGCGTCGCGGCCACCGATGTAGCTCATGTCGAAAGCTCAGCGTGGCAAATGAGGGCCGCACTATAGCATCGGCATGCTCTGGCACCGACCCAGACTTATGGCAGTATCGCCCCGCATGCTGAGCTATCTGCACGGATTTCACTCTGGCAATCACGCCGACGTGCTGAAGCACACGGTGCTGACCGCGATCCTCGCGCGCCTCATCGCGAAGGATAAGCCCCTGCGCTACATCGACACGCACGCGGGCGCGGGCGGCTACGACTTGAACACACCGGCCGCGCAAAAAAACCGCGAGCACGCGGCTGGCATCGGCCGCATCTGGTTGGCGCCTGACGCACCGCCCGCGGTGGCGCGGCTGCTCGAGCTCGCTTACCGCTACAACGGAGAAGGCCCGCTACGCCGTTATCCGGGATCGCCGTGGCTCGCGCACGAAAGCCTGCGCGCCGAGGATCGGCTGCAACTGTTCGAGCTGCATCCGGCGGAGTACCGAAGGCTCGCGAACGATTTCGCCCGAGCTCGCAACGTGAGAGTGCTGCACGAGGACGGCCTCAAGGGTTGCATCGGCCTCGTGCCGCCGCCCGAACGGCGCGGAGTGCTGCTGATCGATCCGTCCTACGAGCGCACCGAGGAGCAGCGCGAGGTCATCGACGCGGCCGTGAAGGCGCATCAACGCTTCGCGACAGGCGTGATCGCCATCTGGTACCCGATCATCGACCGATACGCCGCGGACAAATTCGAACGCGCGCTACGCGCGAAGGGCCTTACGCCATTTTCGACCTACGAGCTGTGCGTAGCGAAAGCCGAGCGCGATCGCGGCTTGTTCGGCAGCGGCATGTTCGTCGTGAACCCGCCGTGGCAGCTCGACGACGAGCTCGCAGTGGCGCTGCCCTGGCTCGCGAAGGAGCTCGATCGCGACGGCGCAGCGAACTGGCGCTGCGAGTCCACCGCACGCTGACACAAGGTCATGACCCGATCGCCGCGAGCCACTGGTCCGTGCTGATCTCGATCGCCGCCAGCGCAACGCCGCCGATCCATGAAACCGGGTGCACGCGCCGATGAACGAACAGGTCGTACAGCGCATTCAAGAAAAGAACACACAGGTACACCGGCACGTTCAAGAACGAAATGCCGAAATGACCAAACAGCCTGCCGGTACCCGGCGGCAGCANNGTCATAAGCATGACTGAGCTCGACGTTCGTGATCACGCCGGCGGCGCTTAACACGAACAACACGGCCAGCACCGCGCCCCACACGCCGAGTCGTCGATGCGAGTCGCGCCGATCGGCCGTCACGAGCCACGCTTGTGCTACGAACAGCACCAGATACAGCGTGCCCGCGACGCCATGTAGTAACGCAAGCCCAGACAGCGGCGGCAGATCGGGGTACGCGCGGCGCGCAAAAAACGTCGGCACGAAACCCGCGAAGATCACGCCGGCCAGCACCGTCGCCATGCCGCTGTAGAACCAACGGTCGTGCGGCGACGAGAATCCCGGCATAGCCGCGGCTACGGCAGCACCGGCGGCACGTACTGCAGCGTGTAGTTCAGCAACCAGACGAGCAGCAGCACGAGCGGCACGTGCACGGCGAACTGCAGCATCGAGTAGCCGACGATGTCGCGCGCCTTCAGCCCAAGAATGCCGACCAGCGGCAACATCCAGAACGGATGAATCAGATTCGCAAGCGCTTCGGTGGCGTTGTACGTCTGTACGACCCAGCCCAGGTGCACGTTCAAGTCTTTGGCGGCGCCGAGCAGGTACGGCGCCTCGATCAGCCATTTGCCGCCGGCCGACGGAATGAAGATGCCGAGGAGCGCCGAATAGATACCGACGAGCACGGGGTACGTGTGCTGGTTCGCGATAGACACGAAGAAGTCCGACATGCTTTTCGCGAGTCCGGACTCAGTGAGCATGCGCACGATGCCCGCGTACATCGGGTACTGGATCATCACGCCGCCGACCGGCGTGACGGACGCGGAGATCGCTTGCACGAACGACTTCGGCCGCCAGTGCAGCAGCAAACCGATCACGAGGAACAGGAAGAGATAGTGGTCGAGCTGTAGCAGCACCGCCGGCCCACTCGCGAGCACCTCACGCAGCAGGTACCCGAAACCGATCACGCACAGCACGATCGTCAGCAGCGGGCTGTATTCGAGCCACTCGCCCGGCGTCGCGCGCTTGCCGATGTCGTGCGTGGCGGGCGCGTAGGTGACTCCCATGTCCTGCATCGTGCGCGCCTGCGTTGCACTCGGCGCCGAGTAAAACGCAACCGCCATGGATACCAGAATCAGCGAGGCGGCGATCGTGAGACTCTGCCAGAGCCCGAGCGTCTGCGAGAGCGGCAGCACGCCGCTGATGCGTTTGACCGCCTCTGGCAAGGAAGCCGGCGACGCCATGATCAACGCCGCCGATGACGACAAGCCGAGCGCCCATACGCTGCCGACGCCGAGGTAGGCTGCCGCGCCGATCGCGCGATAGTCCGCGCCCCGCACACGGTGCGCGATTTCGCGCGCAAGCAGCGCGCTGAAGATCAAGCTGAAGCTCCACGAGATCAGCGACGTCAGCATCGAGAACAAGCCGACGTAGGCCGCCGCGCCGGGGCCGGTCGTGGGCCATGCGGCGAGCGCTCGGATCACGCGATACACGGGGGGCGCCGTCGCCACCGCGTAGCCGGTGACCACGATCATCGACATCTGCAGCGTGAAGGTGATCAGGTCCCAGAACCCGGACCCGAATCGTTGTGCGGAGTCCAAGGGCGAAGCGCCCGCGAATAGCGTCGCGACGAACACGACCGCAACGGCCGCGAGCGCGAGCGCAAACGCATCGGGAAACCACTTCTCGAACCAGTCCGAGAGCTTTAGACCGAGTCGTGCAAGCCCCGAATCGTTGTTCTTTTCTTCAGAGGCCATCGGCGGCCGACTATATTCGACGCCACGCGGAATTGGCAACATAAGCACTTCCCGAGTGGACAGCCGCCGCAGGTTGCAGCTAGGCTGATCGGATAACAACGAACTCACTCGTTGGGGGAATTTCGCGTGGCATTCTTCGCTTGGTTAGAGGCGAGCAAACTCGCCGAATGGGTCCGGATGTCCTCCGAAGGCTATCCGACCGTCATCACACTTCACGCCATTGGCATGGCGATCATGGTTGGCCTGTGCGTGATCGTGGATCTGCGACTCCTCGGCAGGTTCGACGGCATCCCATACGAGGCGCTGCAGAAGCTATTGCCGGTCGCCTGGGTCGGCTTCCTCATCAACACATTGTCGGGCTCGGGGCTGTTCGTGGCGCAGGCCACGATGTTCGCCACGGACCTCATGTTCATCGCGAAAATCCTTCTCGTGTTCGCCGGCGCCGCGACCGCCGGCATCCTGCAGCCGGAGCTCGCCAAGGCAAGCACCTGGCCCGGTGGCAAGCCGCCGCCGCGCGTTCGCAACATCGCCGCGATCGGGATCGTGTTTTGGCTGTGCGCCATCGTTACAGGCCGGCTGACGGCCTACATCATGATTTTCATTTAGGAGCACACCCAAATGCACCACCTCTATGACTGGATGCTGACCACGTGGCTCAACAAGCTCGTCTTGGGCTACCCGTGGAGCTGGCCGACGCTCGAGTCGCTGCACTTCCTCGGCTTGTGCGTACTCATGGGCGCGTTGCTCGTCATGGATCTGCGCCTGATCGGCTTTCAGCGCACGATTCCGCTGAAGGCCGTGCATAGCCTGATGCCGTGGGCGATCGCCGCGTTCGCGATCAACCTGATAACGGGCGTCTGCTTCTTCTTCGGCGACCCGTACAACTACTCGGGCAACTGGTCGTTCTGGGCCAAGATGATTCTCGTCGTGGCAGCGGGCTTCAACTTCCTGCTCTATTTCTTTGCCGTCGAGCCGAAGCTGTTGCGCCTCGGCCCGCACGATCCCACCCCGGGACTCGCGAAGGTCGTCGGAGTGTTGTCGCTCACGTTCTGGTTCGGCGTGCTGGCGTTCGGCCGGTTGCTGCCGTACTTGGGCACCGGCGGCGGTTAACCGCGGCCTCGCGCTCTGTTTAGAAGAGCGCGCGAATCACGCCGAACAGCGCACCCGCCAAGAGCACGAGGTTCACGATGCCGGAAATCCCGGCGCCGAGCCCACGTTTTTCGGCCGCGCGAATGTAACCCACCGCGTATAGTGCACGGCCGATCACGAACACGACGCCGAGCCCCGCGGCCCAACGCGCGTCGATGTAGTAGGCGAACATCAGCACGGCCGGGATGAACACGATCAACGCCTCGAGCGTGTTGTAGTGCACGCGGTTCACGCGCTCGAAATCCGGATGGCCGGTCATCGCCGGCGCCTTGATGCCATATCTCGCACGCGCTCGGCCCACGAGAGCCGTAAACACCGTGTACTCCACGAGCGCTAGCAGAATCGTCAAGTAAACGAGCTCCATCGAGTTCTCCTTGTTGTTAGGCGGCACGTAATCCGAGAATGCGACGAGCCTCGGCGGGCGTCGCGACCTTGCGGCCGTAGCGCCCGCAGAGCTCGGCGACGCGCGCCACGAGCTCCGCGTTGCTCGCCGCGAGGCGGTTCTTGTCGAAGCGGACGTTGTCCTCGAGCCCGGTTCGGCAGTGTCCACCGAGCTCGAGCGTCCATTCGTTCACGATCAGCTGGAAGCGCCCGACACCGGCCGCGGTCCAGGTCGCGTCGGGCAACACGCGCTTCAGCTGCGCGAGCTCGAATTCGAGCACCTCCCGGTCGGCGGGTAGCGCGTTCGGAATGCCGAGCACGAACTGCACGTGCACGGGCGGCTTCAGCAACCCTTCCTCGACGAGCCGCGCGGCGTTGTAGAGCATCGCGAGATCGAAGATCTCGATCTCCGGCTTCACTTCGTGCTCGAGCATGCGCGTCGCGAGGTCGACGATCAGTTTCGGGTGGTTCTCGTAGATCATCGTCTTGAAGTTCACGGAGCCCGTCGACAACGACGCCATGTCGGGCCGGTGATGCAGCATGCCGCCGCGCTCGGCGCCCACGCCGCTGCGGCCGCCAGTGGAAAACTGCACGATGATGTCGGGGCAGTGCTTGCGAATGCCCTCGAGGAACAAACCGAACTTGTCGGCGTTCGACGTGGTGGTGCCGTCGTCGTTGCGCACGTGCAGGTGCACGAGCGATGCACCCGCTTCATACGCCGCGTGAGTCGACTCGATCTGCTCGGGCACGGTGATCGGCACGGCCGGATTGTCCGACTTCTTCGGCACCGAGCCCGTAATGGCCACGGTGATGATGCACGGCGTACTCATTCCGAAACCTCCCCCTCGCGATGGCTGCAGCATTCTACGAGCCGCGGCTGACGGTGTCAGGTTTCGAGCTGGTGGAAGCCCCTCGCGGGACGGAGGGACCCGATTTCCGGCGTGTCCCGCGAGGGGCCTCTCACAGCGCCGCCACGCTTGCGCTGAGCTCCACCCGCGCGCCCGATGACGCGGACCTGACACCACCGCCGCGCGCCCGTTATGCTGCACGCCAGCGTTGCGATTTTTTGGGAGGAAGAGGATGTCGGCACTGAATCTTGCGAAGGCGAACCAGGTCATCACGAAGGCGCTCGAGAAGGCGCGCGAGATGAAGATCAAGCCTGTGACCGTGGTCGTGCTCGACCAGTCGGGTCACTTGAAGGCCATGCAGCGCGAGGACGGGGCCAGCATGTTCAGGTTCGACGTGGCCACCGGTAAAGCCTGGGCCGCCGTCGGCATGGGCGCGTCGAGCCGCGCACTCGCCGCCCGCGCCAAGGACAACCCGAACTTCTTCATCACGCTCGCCGCAACGGCCGCGGGCAAGTTCCTACCGCAGATCGGCGGCGTGCTGATTCGCGACGCGCAAGGCAACATCCTGGGCGCAGCGGGCGCCAGCGGCGGCACGGGCGAGGAAGACGAAGCCGTGTGCGCCTACGGCATCGAGCAAGCGGGGCTCGTCGCAGACGCGAAGCCCTAGCGCCCTACTCGGTCGAATTCGCGGCGCCTGCAAATAGACGCTTGCCGTTCTTGTCGGTCACACCGGTCGCGATCGCGATATTCGGGTGTTCGCGCGCGAGTGCGCCCGTCACGGTCACCTTGTCGCCCGGCACGAGCGCGGCCTTAGTCCAGCCACGCCGCGTGAGCGTCACCGGGCTCGGCAACTCGAACTCCCACGTCACTGCCGCGCCCGCTTCGTTCTTCGCGTCGACCTTGATCCATGCGTGAGGGCTCGTCCACTCGACGGAGTTCACCGTGCCGTTCACGGTAACGGTTTTCTCGCGGTCGTACGCCGCACCGGAGTGATGCGCACCGGCCGGCAACGCAAGGGCCAGAGACGCAAGCAGGAGCGGCAAGTTCGGTTTCACTGGGCACCTTCCTTCTTGAACAAGGCCGTATCGCGCTCGTTCTCGAGACACGTCTCCTCGATCAGATCGGTGTCGAGCACAAGGTTCTGATGCAGCGTCACCGTCCACGGCTTCGTGTACGCCTTCGGATCGTTCACGGTGACCCCGATCTCTAGCGCGCCGAAGCTCGGCCGCTTGATGCGTTCGACGACATGCGCCGCGCTCGTCATCGGGCTGCCGGAGAGATCGAGCCACAGATCGTCGCGAAAACCGCTGGACTCGACGACTAATGTGTCGCCCTCCCAATGGGCAACCGAGTAGCCGTTCCACGCCGGCAGCGGATCCTTCGGGAGCGGTCGACCGTCGGTGAAGATCTGGCGGTAGCTCGCGTTGAACTCGTGCAGCACGATCGTGAGCTTAGGCATCTGCGCGATCTTGATGTACTGCGGTAGTGAGTACGCACGCGGAAAGTTCGGCGGCAGACAGAACGCATGCGGGTCGTCCTTGGCGCCGTTCGCGGTGCGCTCGGCGACCAGCTTCGCGGCCCAGGGCGTGTAGGGCAGCCCCTCTTTCAGCGTGCGCCCGATGTTGATCTGATCGGCCGGCAGATTCATCTGCGGGATGCAGTCTTTCTGGCCGACGCACTCCGGCAGCAGTTCGGCCGAGAACCACAGACCCGACAGATCGGGTTTGCCGTCCGCGCCACGCGGCGCGGGCGCTTTCAGATTCGGCGTGCCGTCGGCGTTGCGCGGCACGTTGGCGGTCGGATAGTCGACCCATTGGGCGGTGGCATTGCCCGGTCTCGCCAATGCAGCGATCGCCACGACCACCGCGAGGGCACACGCGAGGCCAGCGCTGCGAACCTGTCCGTCCATTATCACGACTCCCATCACTAGCGCGCGGCGCGCTGGCATTCAAACTTACCAATCGTAACCTCGGGGCGCCAGATCCACGCCTTCTTGAGCTCGACCGGCTTCGTAAACGTCGCAGCATCCGTGACCGTCAAGCCGTAGTCGAGCCGCGCACCGTCGGCGCTTGGCGTGAAACGCTCGACCATCACGGCGTCCTTCGTCAGCGGAATCCCCACACTGTCGAAGTATCCCCAACTCGACTTGGTCGTCGTAACCACGAGCGTGTTGCCCTCCCACCGCCCTATCGAATAACCGAGCAGGCTCGGCTGCGCCTTCGCGGCGGCCGCGATGCCTGCTGCGCCCATGTGCACGCTGCGTCGGGTGTCGTATTCCTCGAGCGCGAGCTCGATCGTTGCCCCTCGATCGGTCACAAGCATCGGGTACGGCTGCTCCATCACGGTGGGCATGCCCTTCGGCTTGCAGTCGGCGGTGGGGTCGTCGGCCGCAAAGTCGAACTTCTGCAGCGCGGCGCGCCCCGTCGCCGTCAACGGGTATTTTGCGAAATCGAAGTTCGCTTGAACGGCCTCCGGAAACAGAACGGCGCCGACCGCACCGCTGCTCCAGGTGCGGTAGATGCCAAGATCGGGTCGTGAGGCATCGCCGTCGCGCGCCTGCAAAAGCTCGCTACCGCGCAGCGTATCATTCGACCAGCGCGCCGCGCCCCCGAGCACGATCTCGCGCCCGCCGGGCAAGAGAATGTTGCGCACGAAGATGTTGTGCCCGTCCTTGCGCGCGGGATTGCCGGCTACACGCAGTTTGTCGCCGACCTTGAACAGGTCCTGCGTGATGCCCCAGCGGCTGATGCCACTGATCGACAGTGTCTCGATGGCCCACGCCGTCGGCGCGGCGCCGGCTTCCGTCACGTTCAACGTGAACGCCACGTGCGGATTCTGCCAGCGGAAGTCCGTAACCTCACCTTCGACCTCGATCACGTTCGTAGTGTCGAACCATGCGGATACGCTGTGATGCGCCTGCGTCGCCGGTGTCACTGCGCACAGCGCAACTAGCCACCAACATCGTCCGACTGTCGTCATGCAATGCCCGCTCCCAGCGACCGTCGGGAGTGTACCTGCGCACCGTAGGCTTGTCGCCGCGCGCAGCGCCTAGCCCGCGACCGCTCCGCTGCCTAAGATGGCGCCCACCATGCGCTCTCCCACGCTCGATCAACGCCACGTCGTATTCCTCGTCTGCGTCGTCGGCATCTTCATCACGGTGTTCGACACGAGCTCGTCGATCGTCGCGCTGCCGACCATCGCGCACGAGTTCGGCACCGATCTCCTGACAGCGCAGTGGGTCATCGCGGGCAACGGCCTCACGATTGCCGCGCTGCTCGTGCCGATGGGGCGCCTCTCCGACGTCGTGGGGCGTAAACGAATCTACGTGATTGGTGCGCTGATCTTCGCGTTCGGCGCGCTGGCCGCTTCGTGGGCGCCTTCCATCTACGGCTTGATCGGGGCGCGGGTCGCGGCGGGCATCGGCTCCGCGATGACGCAAGCCACGAGCACGGCCATCATCGTGGGCAGCTTCCACGCGCGCGAGCGGGCGAAAATGCTCGGGCTGCAGCTCGGCGCGGTGGGTTTGGGCTCGATTGTAGGCCCCGCCACCGGCGGCATCGTCGTCGGCACGGCGGGGTGGCGAGTTCTGTTCGCGATCACGGCCGCGGCGATGCTTGCGATCACGCTGACGGCACAGCGCAAGCTGCCCCGACGCAACGAGCTTCCGCGCAGGGAGCAGCCGGCGTTCGACTTCGTTGGCGCGTTCTTGCTGTCGTCGTTTCTCGTGGCGCTGCTTCTCACGCTGACACTCGGCCCGAACATGGGTTGGCTCGCGCCGATCACGCTCGCAGGCGAGCTCGCTACGCTGCTACTCATGTTCGGGTTCGTGATGCTCGAGCGCCGTAGCCATGCGCCGATGCTCGACTTGACGTTGTTCCGCAAGCCCGACTACGCGTTCGGCGCACTGGGCGCGTTCGTCGTGTTCATGGGAATTTCGGCGATCCGCTTTCTCGTGCCGTTCTTCCTGCAGGGTGTGCGCGGCTATTCGGCCGCCACCGTGGGCCTCTTGATCGTGCCCGCCGCACTCGTGACCGCTACGATTGCGCCCTTTGCCGGCCGTTTGGCAGATCGCTGGGGCGTGCGGCTCTTCGCGAACATCGGTCTCGCGATCACCACGCTTGGCTTTGCCGTCTTCATCGGCCTGCACGTCGCGACTCCCCTCTGGGTCATCGTGGCCGGGCTCATGGTCACGTCGTTTGGCATGGCGATGTTCGGCGCCGCGAACTCGGCATCGATCATGAACGTCGTCGACGATAGAGCGCACGGCGCGACCGCCGGTTTCGTGAACCTGTGCCGCAACTCGGGCAACGTGATCGGCGTGACGTTCGCTACCGTCATCGTCACATTGACGATGGCAGCGGCCGGTTATCCAGCTTCGCTGCAGGCGATCGACAACGCGGCCGATCCCGGCGTGTTCACGGCCTTCGCAGCCGGCTTCGATCGCGCCACGACAGTGCTCACGGGCGTGGCGTTCGTCGTGCTCGCGATCGTGGTCGGCTGGTCGTGGCGCGCATATATTCGCGGCGCAGCCCTCACTCCTCGTTGAGGAAGCGAGCTAGGCGTGGACGACCTGGGCGACGAGCGAATCGCTCAGGGGGCGCTCCCGCTTCAGGTGCTCGAGCAGGGACCGGCAGTGATGCGCATGCACGGGCTTACTGTAAAAGTATCCCTGGCCGTAGTCGCAGCCGAGCTCATAGAGGGTAGCGGCCTGGGCCGCGGTCTCCACGCCTTCCGCGACCGTCTTCAGGCGGAGCCGTCGCGCGAGCTCGACCACTGCCGGAATAACGGGCGACTGTCGGCCGGGCTTCCCGATGTCCGTCACGAAAGAGCGATCGATCTTGATGATGTCGATCGGCAGTCGGTCGATGTAGCTCAGGCTCGAGTAGCCGGTGCCGAAGTCGTCGATCAGTACCTGCGAGCCAAGCCATCGGAGCTTGCTCAGTGTACCGATCAGCTTCTCGGGCTCCTTCGTCATCGCGGATTCCGTGATCTCGAAGCGGATCCATTCTGCCTCGAGGCCCACGGAGGTCGTCAGCCGCGCCACGAGATCAGCGAAATCCGTGCGCTCGATCTGCAGCGGCGATACGTTCACGGCGACCGGCACCACCGGCACCTTCTCATCGAGCCACGCGCGTTGCTGCGCGAATACGGCCTCGAGCGCTTGTTGGCCGAGTTCCACGATCAGCCCGCTCTCCTCCGCCACGGGAATGAACCTACCCGGCGGTATCAAGCCCATCTCCGGATGCCGCCAGCGCAGTAGTGCCTCGAGCGAGGCGACGCGGCCGGTCGCGAAATCGATGATCGGCTGATAGTCGAGATAGATCTGCGAAGTGCCGATCGCTCGGCGCAAGGCCTGCTCGAGCGAAGCGCGCTCGCTGATTCGCGCGTTCATGTCAGCCGCGAAGAAGCGGTGGCAGCGTCGTCCGGCCTCCTTGGCCTGGTACAGCGCAATGTCGGCATGCTTCAGCAGCGTTTCCACGTCGGCGCCGTCGCGCGGAAATACGGCGATGCCCATGCTTGCGGTCACGCGGAGCGGCTTTTTGTCGAGCGTGACTTCCTTGGCCACCGCCGTCTGAATCCGTTCCGCGAGGCGTTCGACTGCCTCGAGGTCCGGCATCAGCGAAGCCACGATGACAAACTCGTCGCCGCCCATTCTCGCCACGAGATCGACGCCGGACACCGCGGCACGCAGCCGCTTCGCGACCACTCGCAACAGTTGGTCACCGGTAGCGTGCCCGCGCGAATCGTTAATGTTCTTGAAGTTATCGAGATCCAGGTGAATCAACGCCAGCGAGGTTTCACTGTCGATGACCCTCTGAATCAGCCTCGGGGCGCGCGAGTTCAAGAACAGCCGGTTGGGTAGGCCCGTCAGGAAGTCCCGCTGCGCCTGTTTGACGAGGTTGCGGCGATTGGCTCGCTGCTGTTCTTCAGCAACTCGACGATCGTCGCTGTGGCTCTGCTGGAGCGTGAGCGTGCGCACCACCAGTGCGAACACCGTGACTCCGAATAGGACGAACAGAACCACAATGCTGCCGAGCAGAAACGTGGTCGTACGCACGCCGACGGCGTGGATGCTGCGTGGGGCGTCGGTCGCGAGCACCGCAAGCGGCACGCTGTCTACGCCGCGCAGCAGCGCATAGCTTGCGATGCGGTCATCGTCGGCGATGCGTGCGAATACGTCACCTGCCGCTCCGGTAGCGGCCCACCCTGCTACGTCCGCCGGCGCGGCTCCGGCCCCGTCGCCCACGAGCGGCACGATGGCGGCGGGGAGCTGGCTCGTCTCTTGGACGCGCGCAGTCTCATCGTCACGCACGAAGCGGGCGAACTGCATGATGCCGCCGGTCGGCAGGGAGCCGTCGGAACGCTTGATCTCGGTTGCAACGGTGGCAACTAGACCCAGCGGCGTTCGCACGAGCCTTTCGGCCGGCGATCGCGAGCTCGGGGCTGCATCAGCCTGCTGGAACCGCCGCAAAGCCGCGCGCAGCTCGCTCGGTGCAGGCGTCTGTTCCGTCACGGCCGCGCGATCTGCGAGCCGCGAGAACACTTCCCTGCCCGCCGAGTCTGTAATCCACACAAAGTCGACGTGCATACCAAGCAGCGTGATCGCCGAGAAATTGCCCGTAAGAAACGCCGTGTCACGCGTCTGCATGAACTCTTGGGCCGCATCCCACTCCGCATAGTCGCGGTTGCTGATCTGGAGTTGTTTGAGATCGGTCTCGAACGCGCGGTAGACCTGCTCCGCGCGCTGCCGCGCGGCAGAATCTTCGAGCTCGTTGAACCGAGACAGTAACGTTCGAGCGACGATTGCCACACCCGCCGTGAGCACTATCGCCGTGACGGCGCAGAAGGCACCGATCGTCCGGCGATGCTGCCGCAATACTTGGCGAATTTGTTCCATGGCGGCCGCGGGGGTGTCTCCCCTATATCGGCCGGGAAGGGTCGCTCCTGAACCGGCTGATACCGGGCTACGCCCAATTCGTGAGCGGCGTCACACGCGGGCGCACTCGCTAACGGGTCGCCCGGAGTTTCCGCCACTGCAGGCACGGCTCGAGCAACAGCAGCGGCACGGCCCAACAGGCCCATGCAGCAAACGAAGCGGCCTCGGCGAAGCCCACACCAACCGTGCCGAGGCCTACCGCAACGGCCCGGAAAACGACGAACGCGAGGGTCACCACAAAGCTGCGGATCATCCACTCGCGGTGCTGCTCGATGGCGCGTGCGCGGATCGCGAGATACGCCATGCCGGTGGTCACCGTCCAGGCGACCGCGAGACCGAACAGCCCCGACGCGTAGAGCCATCCGGAAGGCGTCGAGAGTGCAAGGTAGTAAGCGCCCGCGGCACCGACGGCGACGCCGACCAAATAGACGTTGCCGAGTGCACGGTGCCACGCGAGCTTCGATCGCGTCTCACCGAGCCAGAGCTGCACGGGACCGACGAATAGCGCCAGCGTGCCGCCGGCGATGTGCACCAGCAGCTGGTAGCGGCGCGGCCAGAGCGCAGGACCACCGAGCCCGAAGTGATCGGGATCCAGGCTCAAGTACGGCAACGCGGCGATGACCCAGAACAAAAGCCCGGCGGCGAGCGCCACCCCGAGCATTCCGAGCAGCGGCCAACGACGAGGAACGGCACGACTCGCGATGGTGGCCATGGTCATCTCCTTAGCGGTTATGGCAATGCCAGAGCGACGAGCTCGGCCGGGTGATCCTTGCCGACGGCCAGCACGAGGTATTGCTTGCCGTTCAAGAGATAGGTCATCGGCTTCCCGCTCGCTACGCCCGGCAACGGCAGCTCGGCCACAACGGCGCCCGTAGCCTTGTCGTAGGCGCGCAGGATCGGCCCGCCGCCGTAGCCTTCGGCCGCGAACAGCAGCGTCTTTGTCACGAGCAGCAGCGCCTTGCTCGGCTTACCCGTCGGCGGCAGCTTCACGCCCTTGAGTGCGGGGTTGTTCTTGACGTCGTCCGGCGTATCACCGTTCGGCACCATGAAGCGGTGTTCGCCGGTGTTCATGTCGATGGCCGTGATGCGGCCGTACGGCGGCTTGATCAGCGGCAGCCCGAGCGGGTGCGGCGCATCGCCGTTCACGAACAAGTAGCGAATGTCGGAGCGGCCGTTGGCAAGATTCACGGCGAATACATTCATCGTCGTCTGCGACGCGACGTACAGCATGCCGGTCTCGGGATCTGCGGCGCCGCCCTCCCAGTTCGAGCCGCCGCCGAAGTGCGGCAGCACGAGCGCGCCGCGCGTGCCGTCCGTCGCATCGATCAATGACGACGTCGTATACATCGGGCCCATGCGCAGATCTTTGACGGCCGCGAGCGCCGCCGCCTTGATCGCGGGCGTGAAGTCGACGAGATCGGCTTCGCTCACGCCCTGGCGGTCGTACGCCTTAGGTCTAGTCGGGAACGGCTGCGTCGGCGATGTCCACTCGCCAGGCACATCGGAGGTCGGCACGGGCCGCTCCTCGATCGGCCACAGCGGCTCGCCGGTCGCGCGATCGAATGCGTACGCGAACGCCTGCTTCGTCAGCTGCACCACCGCCTTAACTTGTTTGCCGCCCACCTTCACGTCGAGCAGGATCGGCGACGTGGGGTTGTCGTAGTCCCAGATGTCGTGATGCACGAGCTGCTGGTGCCACGCGCGTTGACCGGTCTTCGCGTCGATCGCGACCAGTGTGTTGCCGAACAGGTTGTTGCCAGGCCGCTCGCCCCCGTACAAGTCGCTCGTGGGGCCTTCAACGGGCAGGTACACCAAACCCAGCGCGGGATCCGCCGCCATGGGCGCCCAGACGCCGGCGTTGCCGGTGTACTCGGCCGAGCCCGGCGTCAACCACGTGTCGTAGCCGAACTCCGCCTTCTCCGGAATCGTGTGAAACGTCCACAAGAGCTTGCCGCTGTGCACGTCGAAACCGCGCACGTCGAGCTTCACCTGCGTCTTCGAGTTCGGCCGCGCGCCGATGCCACCGGCCGGGCCCACGATCACGACGTCGCCGATGACGAGGGCTGGGGATGACGNNCGCTTGTCTTGCGCGCCGTCGCTCCAATACGCCACACCGCGCCCCGCCATCTTGCGCGGTGCCTGCTTGAAGCGCTCGGGCTCGTTCGGCCGCCACACCCACAGCGTCTCGCCCGTGGCGGCGTCGATGGCCGCGACGTTGCGCGTAGCGCCGGCGGTCGCATACAGCACGCCGCCGATCATCAGCGGCGTGTTCTCGCTCTTGAGTTCGGGATTCGGCCCGTAGTTGCCTGCGTACCAGCGCCACGCGACCGTGAGGTTCTTCACGTTGCCCGCGTTGATCTGATCGAGCGGGGAGTAGAACTGCGACGACAGGCTGCCGCCGTAGACGGGCCACTCGACCATCGGCGATTTCGCCTGCGCTTGCGCGCTCGGCGCGGGGGCGGCGACGACCAGGACAGCAACGATCAGCGCGGCTGCGAGCCACGCATGCGCAAAGCGGCGTTTCACGAAAATCCCCCTAGCGGAACTAATTCAAATCGACGGCGAACTTCTTGAGCACATCCAGGGACACCACCTCGAGCGCACGCTCGTGCGTGCCACGAAGCACCACGCGCGGCGCCATGCCCTGCTGGTGCGCTTCGAGCCAGCGCGCCGCGCACAGGCACCAGCGGTCGCCCGGTTTCAAACCCGGAAACTGGAACTCGGGCCGCGGCGTCGACAAATCGTTGCCGCGAAATCGCGAGAACTCGAGAAAATCCTTCGTGACCTCGACACACACCGTGTGCGAGCCGACGTCGTCGTCACTCGTGTTGCAACAGCCGTCGCGAAAAAAGCCGGTGTTCGGCCTGTCACTGCAGCTGATGATTTCCTCGCCGAAAACATTGACAGTGGGATCCATCGCACTCACGGTCAGAACCTCGTGCCGTCTGCGGCTACGACTTCGAGCGCGTAACCGCCGTCCGTGCCGTCTTTCGTCGGCGCCGCGTACAGCGTGATCTTGTCGCCGAGCTTGACCATGCCTTCGCGCCAACCGGCACGATAGTAATTGTTCAAGCTGTGGCCTTCGAATTCGACGTCGCGCTTGCCCTTGTCATCGGCAATCTCGAGCACGATCTTCGTGTGCGGGTTCGCGGGGTGGAACTCCTTCACGATGCCCGTCACGGTGTGATCGCGGATCGTGAGATCGAACCGCGCCGCGGAGTGGTGCGCGAGCGCCGGCGGCGTCAGTGCGGCCGCGTACAGCAGTGCGAGTAAGGATTTTGTCATTGACGTCTCCGAGCGCGCTAGTGCGCGCCCTTCTTGTTCGCGAGCTCTTCGAGATGCGCTTCCCAGGCGGGCTCCGTGCACTCGTACGGTAACAGGCGCACGCCCGGCTGATACTGCCATTTCTTCTCGCTCTTGATCGGCTGCGTGTAGAACGCGGGGTCGGTCAGCGTCATGTTCGCGATCAGCACCTTGCTGCCGTCGTCGTTCGACACCAGACGATACTCCTCGACGATCTTCGCCTGGTCGCTATGCGGGTAGCGTGCCTGATCGACGGCTTCCTTCAGATGCGTGGTCTCGACGATCAGCTTGTCGCCCTCCCAGCGGCCGAACGAATAGCCGTTGCGATCGGGGAAGAGGTCCTGCTCTTTGGCACGCTCGCCCAAATAGATGTGCCGCACTTCGGTATGCGCTTCATACACGACGACGAGCATCTTGTCGTGTTGCACGATTTCCATGGGATAGCCGCCGGAGCCGAGCATGGAGCCTGGCATGCCGGTGCCGAGGCAGAAGCCGCCGGGCGTGTCGCCGCTCTTGTCGACGAGCGCGTGGTACGCGTCGATCTTGGCCTTGGCTTCGGGCTTGAGGGGCAACGCCGGTTGCGGCGCACCGCGTTGCGGTGCCGCGGCGCCGGGTTCGCGATAGACGCCCCACACGCCCGTGAAGTCCGGCCGCGCTGCTGCAGCCACGCCAGCCAGCAACAGGCCGCCCAGCGCCACAGCACTGCGTGCTGACAACCAAGACTCGCGCATGAACTGCCCCCAAAGATGCGTACGGACCAGCATAAAGACGGAGCCATGTTTTGCCTAGCTACACGGGGGCTCGTGCGCAGGTCACATTAAGAAAAAGAGACTCTCGCCAAGAGCGCCAAGAACGCCAAGGAAGAGAAGAACTGGAGAACGAGACCGATGGGTCCGACGGATCTTCTCTTCCTTGGCGTTCTTGACGCTCTTGGCGAGAAACTCTTTATCTTCTCCGTTCTGCGCCTTCGCGAGAGATCTTTATCTTCGTCAGGCGGGGGCGTTGCGGAGGATGGCGAGGAAGTCGTCGCCGTAACGTTCCAGCTTGGCTTGGCCGACGCCCGAGATGGCGAGCAGCGCTTCGCGAGTGTCGGGGCGGGCGCGCAGCATTTCGCGCAGAGTGGCGTCATGGAAGATGACGTACGGAGGCACGTTGTGCTCAGTCGCCAGGCGCTTGCGGCAGTCGCGTAGTGCTTGCCACAGCGGCTCGTCTTCCGGCGTGAGGTCGACGACGGCGGCGGCACGTGACTTCTTGCGCGCTGACGGCGCTGTGCGCGCGTCTTCGCGCACGCGCATTTCCGCTTCGCCGCGTAGCAAGGGGCGGCTCGCATCAGTGAGCACCAGCGCGCCGTAGCGTGCGTGGTCCACTTGCACGTAGCCGCGCACGATCAGCTGGCGTAGCAGCGAGCGCCAGGTCTGCGCGGGCCACTCCTTGCCAAGGCCGAACACGGCGAGCCGCTCGTGACGGTGGCGCTCCACTTTCTCCGTAGCATTGCCGAGCAGCACGTCTATCACGTGCGCAGCACCGAACATCTGACCGGTGCGGTACACGGCGGACAGCAGCTTGCGCGCGGCGTCGGTTCCGTCGAACGTGGCCGGCGGCATGAGGCAGTTGTCGCAGTTGCCGCAGTCGGCGGGAAGTTGCTCGCTGAAGTACGCGAGCAGCGGACGCCGCCGGCACTCGGTGACCTCGCACCAGCCGAGCAGCGCGTCGAGCTTGCGCAACTCGCGCCGCTTGTGCTCCTCGCCCGCTTCCGAACTCTCAACGAGCGCGCGCAGCTGCACCACGTCCTGAAGCCCGTACACCATCCATGCGTCGGCCGGCTCGCCGTCGCGCCCTGCGCGGCCGGTCTCCTGGTAATACGACTCCATGCTCTTCGGAAGATCGAGATGCGCGACGAAACGCACGTCCGGCTTGTCGATGCCCATGCCAAACGCGATGGTTGCGACGACGATGAGCCCGTCCTCGTTCAGGAACCGCCGCTGGTTCGTAGCACGCTGCTCGTTCGACAGCCCGGCGTGATACGGCACGGCCGAGAAGCCCTGCCCGTTCAGCCAATCGGCCACGCTCTCCACCTTGGCGCGCGACAGGCAGTACACGATGCCCGCCTCGTCGCGATGACCTTGCAGGAACTCGAGCAGCTGACGGCGCGCGTCGGTCTTGCTGCGCACGGAGTAACGGATGTTCGGCCGGTCGAAGCTCGACACGAACACGGTCGGCGAAGTCAGGTCGAGCCGCGCGACGATCTCGTCGCGCGTGGGCACCGTGGCCGTCGCGGTCAACGCCATACGCGGCACGCCGGGGAACCGACTCTTGAGCGCGCTCAAGCCGAGGTACTCGGTGCGGAAGTCATGGCCCCACTGCGACACGCAGTGCGCTTCGTCGATCGCGATCAGCGCCACGGGCACATCGGCGAGCAGGTCAAGCGTCTCCGCCTGCAGCAGCCGCTCGGGCGCGAGGTACAACATCTCGAGCTCGCCCGAACGCAGCGCGGCAATCACGCTGCGCTGCTCGACGGGCTTCAGCGTCGAGTTCAGGAACGCCGCCGAGACACCGGCCTCACGCAGCGCGCCGACTTGATCCTCCATCAATGCGATCAACGGCGACACGACGACGCCGACACCGTCGCGCACGAGCGCGGGGATCTGGTAGCACAGCGACTTGCCGCCACCGGTCGGCATCAAGACGAGCGAGTCGTGGCCGTCGAGCGCAGCCGCGATGATCTGCTCCTGCCGGTCGCGAAATTCCGGGTAACCGAACGTCTCGCGCAATATGTGGCGCGCCCGGTCGGCAGCGGTTTCAGGTGGAACGGGCAGAGACGACATGCCCCCGATCATGCCACACGCAGCCATCGCTGCCGCCACACGAAATATGCAGTAGGCGGCGCCATTCCGCTCTGCTAAAAGACGCCCATGAGAACCCATTTGAGACGCCTGGTCCTGGCCACGGCGCTGCTCGGTGTGGCTTCGGCGCACACCGCGGCCGCTGACACGGCCACCGTGGCGGTAGCGGCGAACTTCAAGACTCCGATCGAAGCGCTGCAGCGCGCCTTCGAGCGCGGCGGCGCGCACAAGCTCTCGCTAGTGGCGGGCAGCACCGGGCAGCTGTACGCCCAAATCACGAATGGCGCTCCGTTCGACGCGATGCTGGCCGCGGACCAGGAAACCGTCGCAAAGCTCGTCGCGGACGGCCGCGGCGATGGCGCCACGCGCTTCACGTACGCCGTCGGCGCCCTCGTGCTGTTCACGCGCGAGCCTCAGAAGTTCGCACCCCTGAATCTCGATGTGCTGCGCCGCAAAGATTTTCGCTGGCTCGCGATCGCGAACCCGGATCTGGCTCCTTATGGTCTTGCCGCACAGCAAACGCTACAGGCGCTGAAGGTCTGGGATACGTTGCAGCCGCGCCTCGTGCGCGGGCAAAGCATTGCGCAGACATTCGCCCAGGCAGAAACGCGCAATGCGGACCTCGCACTCGTTGCGCTATCACAGGCGATTGATTACGGCGACCCCACGGCCTATTTCCTGGTGCCCGAGCAGTTGCATGCGCCGCTGCGCCAGGACGCTGTGCTGCTCGCACATGGACAAGAGAACGCCGCGGCGCGTGAGTTCCTGAAATTCCTGCGCAGCGCGATGGCCATCAAGATGATGGCGGACTTCGGCTACCAGCAGGGGGCACCATGATCTCGAGCCGCGTCATCGTCACTGGGCTCGCGATGCTTGCCGGCGCGGGCGCCCCGGCATTCGCCGACGAAGGCATGTGGACCTTCGACCACTTCCCGCGAGCCACCGTCTCGCAGCGCTACGGCACGAACATCGACCAGGACTGGCTCGACCGCGTCCGGCTCGCGACAGTGCGGCTCTCCAACTGCACGGCGTCGTTCGTGTCGGCCGACGGGCTACTGCTCACTAACCACCACTGCGTCGAGAGCTGCCTCGCCCAGAACTCGACCCGCGACAAAAGCCTGATCGAGACCGGTTTCACGGCCGACACGCGCCCGGACGAGCTGCGCTGTCCCGTGCAGATCGCCGAGGTGCTGCAGGCCACCGAGGACGTGACGGCCAAGGTCGCAGTGGCGCTAAAGGGCCTCGACGACCGAGCCGCCAAGGAGCGGCGCCGGCAGACGCTCGTCGGCCTGGAACAGAGCTGCGAAGACGCCTCTAAACGAAGCGGCAACCCATTGAAATGCCAAACAGTGACGCTGTACGACGGCGGCCAGTACTGGCTCTACAAATATCGCCGCTACGACGACGTGCGCCTCGTGTTTGCACCCGAGGCGGCGATCGCAGCGTTTGGCGGCGACCCCGACAACTTCCAGTTCCCGCGCTGGTGTTTCGACATGTCGCTGCTGCGCGCCTACGTGAACGGCAAGCCGGCGTCCACACCGAACCACCTGACCATCGACTTCGCCGGCCCGAAGTCGGGCGACCCCGTGTTCGTGGCCGGCCATCCGGGATCCACGGATCGCCAGCTCACGGTGGCGGAGCTGAAATCCCTGCGCGACCGGCAACTACCGCAAGCGCTGCTGCGCTCGTCCGAGCTGCGGGGCCGGTACATCCAGTTCGCGAAGACGGGCGCCGCCGCCGAGCGCATCGTGAGCGACGAGCTGAACGGCCTCGAGAACACCATCAAGGTCCAACGCCGCGAGCTCGACGCCCTGCTCGACGACGATCTCCTCGCCACGAAACGCGCTGAGGAAGCTGACTTGCGCCGAAGCCTGCCGGCGGGGCCAAACGCTACGGATCCGTGGGCACGTATCGAAGCCGCGCAAGCCACGGAGCAGCAGCGTCGGTTGCCCTACGTGTTCATCGAGAACGCCAGCGGCTTCAACAGCCGCCTGTACCGCTACGCGCGTCAGCTCGTGCGCGCCGCCGCTGAGCGCCCGAAACCGAACACGCAGCGCTTGCGCGAGTACGCCGACGCTTCATTGCCGCGTATCGAGCAACAGCTCGGCGCGCC
>PMCP01000087.1:38077-39146 GCA_003155415.1 Gammaproteobacteria bacterium
GGTGGAAGCGGCGCACGAGCAGATCGCACTCGTGCGTTTCGCAGCGCTCGGCACGTCCGTGTATCCGGACGCTACGTTCACGCTGCGCCTCTCGTTCGGTACCGTGCGCGGGTGGGACGAGAACGGCACCGCTGTGGAACCTTTCACGCGGCTCACACGGCTGTTCGAACGGGCTACCGGTCGACCGCCATTCACGGTGCCCGCGAGCTGGCAAGCCGCGAAACCGACGCTCGACCTCGCCACGCCCTTCGATCTATCGACAGACAACGACA
This sequence comes from Gammaproteobacteria bacterium, assembly GCA_003155415.1. Taxonomy (GTDB): domain Bacteria; phylum Pseudomonadota; class Gammaproteobacteria; order Steroidobacterales; family Rariloculaceae; genus FEN-1219. The sequence continues at coordinate 38,350 of PMCP01000087.1, forward strand.
TCGTCGGCGGCAACTCGGGGAGCCCGTTGATCAGCGCCGACGGCCACGTCGTGGGCCTGATCTTCGACGGCAACATCCACTCGATCAGCGGGTCGTATGGGTTCGACGCGGCGCGCAACCGCGCCGTGGCCGTGAACACGGCGATCATTCGGGAAGGCCTGACGAAGGTGTACCGGCCTAAAGCCTTGCTCGAGGAGCTTGGCCTAACCAATTGATCCTGGTGGATTACCTCTACAGGACGACGGGCCTATCCGGCTGTTCGTTGCGGTTCTGGCCGTTCGCCGGAAACTCGCGTTCCAGCAGAGCCGTGGCTGCTTCGATGCCGTGCAGGGCGCCGTCCCGCCAACGGCCTTGTGCGAACTCCCGCTCGATCAGCGCGCAGACGTCGCGCCATTCGGCTTCGCTGACGCGACCCGTGAAGCCGTGGTCGGCCACGATCTCGACGTGGCGTTCGGCCAGCAGCACGTAGATCAGCACGCCGTTGCGCTCGGCCGTGCTCCACACGCCGAGCTCGGCGAACACCTCGAGCGCGCGTTGGCGTACGGTGTGCAAGCGCCACAGCGCGCGCACGTCGAGCGCCACCTCGATCGCGAAGCGGATTTCGGCGCGATGGCGCTTCTCCGACGCGCCAACCGCGCTTTCGATGGCCTTCAGCGTCGGCGCCGGGAACCGCCGGTTCAGCACGACACGAGGCAGCAGCAGGTGAGGCACGACGCGCATCGCTACCAGCCCCCCGACGCGCCGCCGCCACCGGAGCGGCCGCCGCCCCCGCTGAAACCACCTCCGCCGCCGCCGAA
>PMCP01000078.1 GCA_003155415.1 Gammaproteobacteria bacterium
GACCGTGGTCACCGGCGTCTCCGGCTCCGGGAAATCCTCGCTCGTCTTCGACACCATTTCCGCCGAGGGCCAGCGCCGCTACGTCGAGTCGCTCTCCGCCTACGCGCGGCAGTTCCTGTCCATGATGGAGAAGCCGGACGTCGATCACATCGAGGGCCTCTCGCCCGCGATCTCAATCGAGCAGAAGAGCACGTCGCACAACCCGCGCTCCACGGTCGGCACGGTCACCGAGATCTACGACTACCTGCGTTTGCTCTACGCGCGCGCCGGCATTCCGCGCTGCCCCGAGCACGGCGAGCCGCTCGAGGCTCAGAACGTATCGCAGATGGTCGACAGCGTGCTCGCGCTGCCGGAAGGCACGAAGGTGATGCTGCTGGCGCCCGTCGTGCAGGAGCGCAAAGGCGAGTACAAAGCACAGATCGACGAGCTGAAGTCGCAGGGCTTCTTACGCGCGCGCATCGACGGCAAAGTGGTCGAGCTCGACGACCCGCCGGCGCTCGACAAGCGCAAGAAGCACAGCATCGAAGTCGTGATCGATCGGCTCTCGGTGAAGAAAGACATCCAGCTGCGACTCGCCGAGAGCTTCGAGACGGCGCTGAACATGGCCGACGGCGTGGCGCTGATCGCGTTCATGGATCAGCCGAAGAAGGCCGCGCTCGCGTTCTCGAACAAGTTCGCGTGCCCGATCTGCGGCTATAGCATCCCGGAGCTCGAGCCTCGGCTCTTCTCGTTCAACAACCCGAGCGGCGCGTGCCCGGATTGCGACGGCTTGGGAATACGCATGTTCTTCGACCCCAGCCGCATCGTTGCGCACCCGCACCTGTCGCTCGCGGGTGGCGCCATTGCGGGCTGGGACAGCCGCAGTCATTTTTACTGGGGAATGATGAAGGCGCTCGCGAAGCACTTCAAATTCGACGTGACGGTGCCGTTCCAGGATCTCACGGAGAAGCACCGCAACCTCGTGCTGTACGGCAGCGGCGACGAGAAAATCCAATTCAAGTACGACAACGAGAAGAAGGGCAACCACTGGGAGTGGAAGCACGCGTTCGAAGGCATCATTCCGAACATGCAGCGCCGCTACAAGGAGACGGAGAGTCAGGCCGTGCGCGAGACGCTCGGGAAGTACCAGAGCACGCAAACGTGCAAGACCTGCGGCGGCACGCGCTTGAACGCCGCCGCGCGCAATGTGTTCGTGCAGGAGAAGCCGCTGCACGAGATCACGAACTTGAGCGTCATGGCCGCGCTGGAGTTCTTCCGTGCGATGAACCTCGCCGGTTGGCGCGGCGAGATTGCCGACAAGATCGTCAAGGAGATCGGCAATCGCCTGAAGTTTCTGGCCGACGTGGGGCTCGGCTATCTTTCGCTCGACCGCAACGCGGATTCCCTCTCCGGCGGCGAAGCGCAACGCATTCGGCTCGCGAGCCAGATCGGCTCGGGGCTCGTCGGCGTCATGTACATCCTGGACGAGCCGTCGATCGGGTTGCACCAGCGCGATAACCAGCGGCTGCTCGACACGCTTCTGAACCTGCGCGACCTGGGCAACACCGTGCTCGTAGTGGAGCACGACCAGGAAGCGATCATGGCGGCCGACTACGTCGTCGATCTCGGCCCCGGCGCCGGCGTGCACGGGGGCCAGGTGGTCGCGCAAGGCACGCCGAAGGAAATACTGGAGAATGCGGCGTCGCTCACGGGCCAGTACCTCTCGGGCCGGCGCGAGATTCCGCTGCCGAAGGAGCGGCGTCACGTCGATCCCAAGCGAACACTGAAGATCAGCGGCGCACGCGGCCACAATTTGAAAGGTGTCGACGTCGAGATCCCGGTCGGCCTCATCACCTGCGTCACGGGCGTATCGGGCAGCGGCAAGAGCACGCTCGTGAACGACACGATCTATCGGCTCGCGGCGCAGCACATCAACGCCAGCACCGAGGAACCGGCGCCGTTCCACGCCGTGAAGGGCATCGAGCACTTCGACTACGTGATCGACATCTCGCAGGACCCCATCGGCCGTACGCCACGCAGTAACCCCGCCACCTACAGCGGCTTGCTGACACCGATCCGCGAGATGTTCGCGCAGGTGCCGGAAGCGCGCGCACGCGGCTACGAGCCCGGCCGCTTCAGCTTCAACGTGAAAGGCGGCCGCTGCGAAACGTGCCAAGGCGACGGCGTGATCAAGGTAGAGATGCACTTCCTGCCGGACGTGTACGTGCCGTGCGACACCTGCGTCGGCAAGCGCTTCAACCGCGAGACGCTCGACATCCGCTACAAGGGCAAAAATATTTCCGAAGTGCTGAAGCTCACGGTCGAGGACGCGCTCGAGCTCTTTCGCAACGTGCCGCTGGTGGCGCACAAGCTCGAGACGCTGATGGCCGTGGGGCTCGGCTACATCGAGCTCGGCCAGAACGCGACCACGCTGTCGGGCGGCGAAGCGCAGCGCGTGAAGCTCGCGAAAGAACTGTCGAAGCGCGCGACGGGTTCGACTCTTTATGTACTGGACGAACCGACCACCGGTCTGCACTTCCACGACATCGCGCAGCTGCTCGAGGTGCTGTACAAGCTGCGGGACCAGGGCAATACCATCGTGATCATCGAGCACAACTTGGACGTGATCAAAACGGCCGACTGGATCATCGATCTCGGCCCCGAAGGCGGCGCCGGCGGCGGCGAGCTGATCGCAGCGGGCACGCCGGAGCAGATCGCGGCGGAGCCGAGGTCGTACACAGGGCAGGCGCTACGCGCCGCGCTGCCGGCGCAGCGGCAGGCGCGCAGTCGCGCACGCGCCACGCCTTAGTCGAAAAAATGAACCCACCAAGGTGATCTCGATCGCGCCGAAAAAGCGCGAGCGAGCGAGGCTATTGTCTCGCGACTTTCTCGGCCCGCATGGCGGAAGACTGGACCTGCGATTGCATCCACTTCCGCAGGCGGCGCGCGTCGGCGGTGCGCGTAAGCTTGCCGAAGGAATTCAGCAGCACGATGTTCACCGGGCGTTCGTCGATCCTCGCCTGCATGACCAGGCACTCGCCGGCATCGTTGGTGAAGCCCGTTTTCTGAACGAGGATTTCCCAGTCCGGCTTGCCCACCAGCAGGTTGGTGTTGTGAAAAACCAGCGTGCTCGTGCGGTTGATGCGCACTTCCAGGCTCTGCAGGGTGGAGTATTCGCGGAGGCGGGTGTCCCGCGCGGCGGCATTCAGTAGTTTGGCAAGGTCGCGGGCGGTGGAGACACTCGCGTTGGACAAACCGGAAGGATCGTCGAAGCGGGTCTGCGTCATGCCCAAGGTCTTGGCCTTGAGGTTCATGGTCTTTACGAACGCCGGGATGCCGCCCGGGTAGGCTCGACCCAGCACGCGGGCGGCGCGGTTCTCCGAAGCCATCAGCGCGAGCTTCATGAGCTCCTCGCGCGTGAGCTTGGCGCCCACGGGCAGGCGCGAGAATGCGCCCTTGCCTTCCCAGAAATCCGCGTGAGTAATCTCGATCACCTCGTCCAGGGGCTGCTGGCCGTCGATGACCACCAGCGCGGTCATGAGCTTGGTGATGGAGGCGATGGGCATCACGCGCTCGGCCTCGCGCGCGTAGATCACTTCGCCGTTGTTGCCGTCGGTGACCAGGACCGACGCGGAGCGCAGCCCGGGATCGTCCGCGGGTTGCTTCGCTGGGGCCGTTGCGGCGGACGCCGACGCGATCCAGAGCGCGGCGAGGACGCTTGCGAGGCCCATCTTCAATCCCTGCATGGAGCGCGATGTTACATCGCCGCTTCCATCATGTAACCAGGGCCNNCGTGTTGAGATCGGTTTCGCCGCCGGCCAGCGCGTCCTCCGCTTGTAGCAACGTTCGCTCGGCATCGAGCAGGCGTAGGAAGTCGACAGCGCCTTCGCGATAGCGCACACGCGCGAGCTCGGCCGCTTCGCGCGACGCGGAGGCCTGCTCGATCAAGGACGAAAGTCGTTGGCGCTGCGCGCCGTACACGGCAAACGCGTTCTCGGTTTCCTCGAGCGCGCGCAGCACCGTGCCTTCGTAAGTCGCCAGCGCGGCATCCGTGCGCGCCTCCGCGGCCACAACACGTGCGCGGCCGCCGCTCCCGAACCCGCCCCACGTGAGCGCGGGCGTCAGACTCCAGGCCCGGCTCTGCGATTCGCCGAGATCGCTGGCGTCACCTGCGATGAAGCCAATGAATCCCGTCAACGAGAGCCGCGGAAAGAGATCCGCCTTCGCAAGACCGACGCGCGCGGTCGAGGCGGCAAGCTCGCGCTCCGCGGCGCGGATGTCGGGCCGTCGCTTTAGCAAATCCTCGGGCGCGCCGACGGCCAGCGTCGTGAGATGCGGCGCGAGCTCTCGCGGCGCGAGCTCTGAAGTGAGCGCGCCCGGTCGCAGCCCGAGCAGCACGGCGAGTCGATTCGCGGCCACGACCTCGGCCGCCGCGAGCGCGGGGATCTCCGCCTCGGTGGCCGAGAATCGCGCCTGCGCGCTCGACACGTCGAGCTGCGTGCCACGGCCCAAGCCGTAACGCCTCTTCGTGAGGTCCGACGTCTCGCGCTGATAGTCCAGGTTCGTGCGCGCGACGGCGAGGCGCTTCTGCACGCCGCGCAGCTCGAGATAGTTCCGCGCGACTTCAGCGGCGACGATGACCTGCGCATCGCGCAACCGCGCGTCGGCGGCGCCCGCGTCCGCACCCGCGGCTTCCACACCGCGACGCACGCGGCCGAACAGATCGAGCTCCCATAGCGTCGCGAAGCCGACGTCGTTGCTCTTGATGTCGAGCCGCCCGTCGCCGAACCCCGGCTGCTGGCCGTGGCTTTCGCTGTGCGCAAACTCGGTGCTCACGTCCGGCCAACGCGACCGCTTCGCGGCGCCGAGCAGGGCGCGCGCTTCTTGAACCCGCGCGGCGGCGATCTTCAGGTCGAAGTCACCGCCGAGCGCGCGCGCCACGAGACCGTCGAGGGTCGAGTCGCCGAACTGACCCCACCACTTCGCCTCGAACGGCTGCTCCGCGACACCGGCGGCCTGCGCCGCCACGAATTCCGCGGGTGCCGTCGCCGGCGCGCGGTAATTGGGGCCCACGGCGCACGCTGCAAGCAGCAGCGCGAGGGGCGAAACGTACGCGAGTCTCATTGTGTTACTCCGAAAGTGACTCAGTGTCATGGCACCAGCGCCATTTGCTCAGGCTCGGCGAGAACGGGCTTGCGCACCGCCATCTCTATCCGGCGCACCACGTAGTAGAAGACCGGCGTCAGCAACAGGCCGAACAGCGTCACGCCAAGCATGCCGGCGAACACCGCCACGCCCATCGCGTTGCGCATCTCCGCGCCCGCGCCGGTCGCGAGCACGAGCGGCACCACGCCCATGACGAACGCGATCGACGTCATCAGAATCGGCCGCAAGCGCAAACGGCAAGCTTCGAGCACGGCGTCCCAGGTGCTGGCGCCCGCGCTCTCGCGCGTGCGCGCGAACTCGACGATCAGGATCGCGTTCTTGCACGCGAGGCCCACGAGCACGAGCAGGCCGATCTGCGTGAAGACGTTGTTGTCGCCGCCCGAGAGCCACACGCCCGTGATCGCGGAGAGCAACGTCATCGGCACGATGAGGATCACGACGAGCGGCAGCGTCAGGCTTTCGTACTGCGCTGCCAACACGAGGAACGCGAGCAGCACGCAGAGCGGGAACACCCACACGGCCGTGTTGCCGGCGAGAATCTGCTGATACGTGAGATCCGTCCACTCGTACGTCATGCCATTCGGCAGCTCCTTCTGCGCGATGCCGGCGAGCAGCCCCTCGGCCTGACCGGACGAGAAGCCCGGCGCCGGGCCGCCGTTGATCTCGGCGGTCGGATAGCCGTTGTAGTGCTGCACGATGCTCGGGCCCGAGCTTTGCTCGAGCTGCACAAACGCACCGAGCGGCACCATCTTGCCGTCCTCGCTGCGCACTTGCAGACGCAACAGGTCGTTGGGCTCGAGACGGAACTTCGTGTCCGCCTGAGCGTTGACCTGGTACGTTCGGCCGAAACGGTTGAAGTCGTTGACGTACAACGAGCCGAGATACACCTGCATCGTCTCGAAGATGCGGTCGAGCGACACGCCCTGCGCCTTCGCCTTGTCGCGGTCGACGTTGGCCTTCACCTGCGGCGCGCTGATCTGAAAGCCCGAGAAGAGGCCCGCGAGCTTTTGCGTCTGATAGCCCTGACCTACGATCTTCTGCGTCTCGCCGTACAGCGTCTCGAAACCGAGGCCCGCGCGGTCCTCGATCTGCATCTTGAAGCCACCGACCGTGCCGAGCCCCTGGATCGCGGGCGGTGGGAACACGGCGATGTACGCGTCCTGGATGCCGGCGAACTTGCGGTTCAGCGCAGCCGCGATGTCTCCCGCGGAACGTGTCCTCTGCTTCGCGCCGGGCGAGTAATCGTTCAGCACGACGAACGCGATGCCGGTGTTCGGGCTGTTCACCAAGCCGTTCACCGACAACCCCGCGAACGACACCGTGTGCGTGACGCCGGTTTCCGTGAGCGCGATCTCCTCCATGTGACGGATGACGGCTTCCGTGCGATCGAGGGTGGCCGCTTCCGGCAACTGCGCGAACGCGACGAGGTATTGCTTATCCTGCTGCGGGATGAAGCCATGCGGCACCGTTGCGAACCCGAGCCAGGCAAGCGCGGCCAATCCCGCATAAACGGCGACGGCAACGCCCGCGCGGCGTAGCACGTGGCCCGTGAGCCACACGTAGCGATGCGCGAGACGTTCGAAGAAGCGATTGAACGGATTCAGCACCCAGCCGAACGCCGCATCGATACCGCGCTGTAGCCGATCCGGCGGTGTGCCGTGGGGCTTGAGCAGCGCCGCAGCCAGTGCGGGCGACAGCGTCAGCGAGTTGAACGCGCTGATCGCGGTGCTGATCGCGATCGTCAGCGCGAATTGCTTGTAGAACTGGCCCGTGAGCCCGCTGATGAACGCGGCCGGCACGAACACGGCGATCAGCACGAGCGCCGTGGCGATGATCGGGCTCGTGACCTCGCGCATGGCCTGGAACGCCGCGGCCATGGGCTTGAGTCCGCGCTCGATGTTGCGCTCCACGTTCTCGACGACGACGA
>PMCP01000123.1 GCA_003155415.1 Gammaproteobacteria bacterium
GTCGCTGACACCGTTCCGACCGTCGCATTGCCGCCCGCCACGTTGTTGACGCTCCAGTTCACTGCCGTGTTCGTGGAGTTCGCCACGGTGGCTGTGAACTGTTGAGTCGCGTTGGTCTGAACGGTTGCCGTCGAAGGCGCGACCGTGACCGTGACCGGGCGAGGGGGTATCACCGTGACCTGAGCAGAACCGACGCGAGTCGTGTCGACCGCCCACACGGCACTAACGCTTACGACCAGGTTGCTCGTCACCGACGGCGCCGTGTACAGACCCGTCGCTGACACCGTTCCGACCGTCGCGTTACCGCCCGGGACGTTGTTGACGTTCCAGCTCACCGCTGTGTTCGTGGAGTTCGCGACAGTAGCGGTGAACTGCTGAGTCGCGTTCGCTTGAATGGTAGCTGTCGCAGGCACAACAGTGACCGTGACCGCGCACGGATTCGCGTTACCGCTCGTTGAAACCATGGAAGCGGAAGTGGGCGTGAGGAGCACCGCAGCGGTGTCTTGCCGACCCGCATCGTCCGTGACGGTAACGCACACCTGTGCACTGCCGGAGGTCGGCGCAAACACGGCGCCCGTGGCCTGATTCGGCGGCGTCACACTTGTCGATCCTATCCACGCGTACGACGCGATAGTGTGGCCAGTCGCCGCGGTGCTCGTCCCGGCAGCCAGCGTTACGCTCTGGCCCGGGCTCACGGTGGTCGGCAATACAACTACAGCAATCGGTCGCAACGCAGCGAGCACACCGCCCGGCGCGCTTGCCATGCCGGCCCCGCAAGTGTCAGTCGTGCAGCTGCACTCTGAGGCCTGCACATCGGCCGCACTCGTCGGCACATGGCACATCGGAATCGTCGGGTCGCTCGAGACCGGAAACGGCGAGACGGCACCTTCGCGCAGCCGCGCCCGCAGTTGCTCGGCGCCGAGATGGCCGTTCACGGAGAGCATCAAGCCGGCGATGCCGGACACGATGGGTGCTGAGAAGCTCGTCCCAACGCTCGGCGTCAGCTGGTCAGTGTAGATACTCGTGCCGGGTGTCGTGGTTCCGTTGTTCGAGGTGGTGTTGATCGGGAATAGGCACGCGCCGCTCGAGTTCACGCAGTTGCCGCCAGGCGCAGACAGCGCGATTTCGGTGCCAAGGCTGCTGAAGCCGACCTTCGTGCCGATGTGCCGCAAGCCTGCGACACCCACCGCGCCGGGGCAATTCGCGGGCACATCGACTGGCCCGCCTTCGTTGCCGGCCGAGACGACCACGATGGTGCCGCGCGCAGCCACCGCCGCGATCGCGTCGACGTAGGCCTGACCGCACGCGCCGGTCGAGCCCAAACTTAAATTCTCGATCTGCGCTGGGAATGCGTTGTCCGGCACGCCGTTGACGTGAATTCCCGCGGCCCAGAGCATTGCGTCGATGATGTCGGAGTCGAAGCCGCCGCACTTGCCTAGCACGCGGACCGGCAGGATCGACGGCGCCCACGTCGTGCCCGCGATGCCGGTCGCATTGTTCGTGCGCGCGCCAATGATTCCGGCGGTGCGTGTGCCGTGCCACGAACTGTTCCCGACGTCGCAATTGGCGAAAAAGGTGGCGTTCGCAGATTTCTCGGCAGACGTAAGGAAGTCGCCGGGATCGGTCGGGTCCGCATCACGGCCGTCGCCATCACCCGCCATGCGCTGATCGCTGACGAAATCATAGCCGGCTAGCACCCGGCCGCCCTGAGCGATGGCTCCGAGGTCAGGGTGGTCGTACCGAATTCCAGTGTCGAGCACGGCGATTACGACGCTGTCGATCCCGGTCGTCGTGTTCCACGCCTGTTCCGCGTTGATCGCAGCGACATTGACCGCGTTGGTCTGTAAGTACCATTGACCGGTCGCGCCGGCGTACAGCGGATCGTTCGGCACGGTGTGCGGGTAGCGCCGTTGATCGAGCGTGGCGTTTTCAACGGTAGCGTCCGCGAGAATCCGAACGAGCTGCTCGGGCGTGGACACCGTCGGGTCGAGATCGACGACGTGCCATTGGGCACCGAGCGCGCGCGAGCCTCTGAACCTGATGCCCGTGCGCGTGGAAAGAGCCGCGACCTTGTCCGTGGCGGCTTGGGCTTGCGCGCGACCCGTCGCGCCCGCGTCGCGGAACTTGACGAGCACCCGCGCTTCAGCGACATCGTTTGTCGGATGGCGAAGAACCGGATTCACTTCCTGGGCGTTCGCGAGCGAACCCGCCAGCGCGAGGCACGCTGCGAGCGCGCCGAGAATCGTTGAACAGCGGGTCATAAACATCTCCCTGACGGGATTCATCCTTGATTCAAGCGGCGGCGCACGTCCGGCTCCGCGGCACGAACACCCGCGGCATTGCGCAAACGCGTCAGCGCAACGCCGCAGTCTACAGTCGCGGCGAGGTCGAGCACGTAAGTGGTGGGTAGCGGACGGCTGAGAACGTTGAGTTCAGCTCCCGTCGAGGCAGCGAGGGCCGCGACGTCGCTGTTCTCCGCGACAGAAGCGAACGTCACGATGACGCGCTGTTTACACGGCCCAGCGGAATTGTTGGCCGCCGGTGATGAGCCCTGCGCCCGCGGCTCGGCACACGCGTGCGCCAACACGGCCATGCCGAGCGCAAGACCGAGAGCCGGAACCCGGGAACGAAACGCCGTCTGTCTAAAGGTCCTTCTCCCGCGCTTCAGACTCACTACTGAGTTCGCCGATGGTCCGAAAAAGTTCCAGTGCATGCTGCGCTGCCGATCACACGGCGGGCGTTCCTGCGACTTTATCCCTCCAGCCGCACGCGGATGGTAACGAACTGTTACTCAAGGTAAAACGAGTCGCCGAACAGCGACGAGCGCCGAAGGTAGGCAGGAATGATGGACAACGTCCATTCGGCCCATTATGTCGACCCTGTTCCAAGGCTTCGGCGAAGTGCGCGTGATGGGACACTCGTCGCAACTGACAAAGGAGACCGAGCATGTACATCAACGGATTCGTCGTCGCGGTGCCCGAGGGCAACAAGGCCAAATATCGCGAAGCCGCGGAGAAATTCTGGGAGATCGCGAAAGACCACGGCGCCCTGACGCAGGTCGAGGGGTGGGAGGCGGATATCAGCGACGGCAAGGTGACTGACTTCCGCCGCGCCGTTCAGGCGGTGGCAGGCGAAAAGATCGTGTTCTCGTGGGTGACGTGGCCCGACAAGGCCACGGCCGACGCCAGCCATGACAAGATGATGACCGATCCGCGAATGAAATCGATGAGCATGCCGTTCGACGGCAAGCGCATGATCTTCGGCGGCTTCGAGGCACTGCTCATGAAAGGAGAATGAGGATGGCTGGCCGACCGATCTGGTACGAGCTCATGACGCCGAACGCACGGGCCGTCGCGCCCTTCTATCGCGCCGTGCTGGGCTGGAGCATTCCGGACGACGGGGCGCCCATGCCGAACGGCGGCGAGTACCGTGCGATCGGTAGGCCCGATGGTGGATCCGCGGGCGGCGTGCTCACGCTGACGAAAGACATGCAAAGCGGTGGCGCACGCCCCGGGTGGCTGCCGTACTTCCATGTCGACGACGTCGATGCCGCGGTTGCGAAAGCAGCGACGCTCGACGCACCCACGTGGTTGCCGCCGCGCACGATTCCCGGTGCGGGGCGCATGGCGATGATCGCCGATCCGCAGGGCGCGCCGTTCTATTTGCTGAAACCGACGCCGCCGCCGGACCGGCCCGACGCCGAAAGCGATGTGTTCGACGCAAAGAAAGCGAGCCATTGCCGCTGGAACGAGCTCGTGACCAACGACGCCATGGCGGCAGGGGTGTTCTACAAGAAGCTGCTCGGCTGGACTATCGACGAGAAGATGTCGATGGGCTCGGCCGGCGACTACTCGTTCATCGACTGCGGAAAACAGCGCATCGGCGCCATCAGTCCGATGATCAAGCAGACGACGACGCCCCTCTGGCTTCTCTACTTCGGCGTCGAGGACATCGCGCGCGCCGAGGTCGCGGCGAAGGCAAACGGCGGCAAAGTAGTCCGCGAGCCGAACCAAATCCCCGGCGGCGAGTACACGTTCGTCGCCACTGACCCCGCGGGTGCGCTGGTGGGCTTCGTCGGTCCGCGCGCGGCGTAAACCGCGGCGTCAGTGCTTAGTAGCCCAGGGCTTTGCTCGCGAGCGCGGCGCCTTCGCTCAAGGATTTGAGCTTCGCCCAAGCGATCTGCGGGTGGCAGCGCAACCCCAACCCGCAGTCGGTTGACGCGATCACGTTCTCACGGCCCACGATGTTCGCGAACCGCTGGATGCGCTGCGACACGAGCTCGGGGTGCTCCACCAGGGGTGTCGAGTGCGTGACGACGCCGGGCGCGAGAATCTTACCGTCCGGCAGCTTCGTCGTTTCCCACAACCTGTACTCGTGCTCGTGGCGCGCGTTCGCGGCTTCGAACAAATACGTCTGAGCGTTGACCGCAAGCATCACGTCGATCATGTCGGCCATCGGAATGTCGTGCGCGTGCGGGCCGTGCCAGCTGCCCCAGCACAGATGGTAGCGAACCTGCTCCTCCGGGACGTTCTGGAGCGCGTGATTCAACACCTCGACACGCTGCATGCAGTACTTCTTGTAGTTAGCCTTGCCCATATCGACACCGATCCGATCCCACAGCGCCGGTAGCCACGCGTCGTCGACCTGCACCAACATGCCGCCCGCGGCGATGCCTTCGTATTCTTCTCTTAGCGCGTCCGCAAGACCATACAAGAACTCCTTCTCGTTCTTGTAGTACTCGTTCGTGCGGCCGACTTCGATGCTGGCGGGCGCCGTAGACGTCAGGAACGCATCACCGAACTGCGCTTGGCCGAGGGCGCCGCGCAGCATGTCGATCTCTCGCTTCAGCGACGCGTGGCCCACGTATCGAATCGGCGCAGAACACCGCCAGTCGACGATGCGGCTCGTCTGAACGGGAGCGCTCGCCGTTTGCTCGAACAGCGTGCCACCCGCGAGCGCTTTGCCGTAGAAGTCCTCGAACTCGACCCAGTCGCGGCTCGAGCGCAGCAGCTTGAACGTGCCGCCACCCTCCGGCATGGGGGTGAACCCCGACAACCGCGAGTTGATGAACGTGACCCAGTTGCCGCCCTTCGTGAGCTCGCCTTCGTTCACGATGTCGACCCCGGCCTTGCGCTGCTGCGCCACGACTTCCTTGATCGCGGCCTTCAGAGTGTCGTCGCTGACGTTCTCGCCGGACCATGTCTCGGCGGGCCCTGGCAATGCGCCTACGTGCGTGGTCAGGATCTTGTCGGTGCTGCGTCGCATATGTTCTCTCTTAGAAGGATCGCGGCAGGCTCGAAGAAATCTTGTCGCTTAGGTTAGTCACGGGCGGCACGGCTGACCAGTCATCGGCGAGGTTGCGCCCCGCGGCACGCGACCCCCGTCACAACGGCGAAACTACTCGCCCGCGCTACGTGACGCCGTTCACGCCCAGGCCTGTGGGCATTCCATAACCTAGTGCGTGCAGACGGCGGTGCAGTGCGCCCCGGAGTACGCCAGTCATGATCGAGACATCCCGCTGGAGCCTTCCAGCGCCATGGACGGCGCTCCGTTTGTGCGTTGTGATCGCCATCGCCACACCGGCAGCCAACGCAAGCGCCGCGGATCTGCGAATCACCGTAGCGGATAGCCGCGGCCAATCCGCAGCACAAGTGGTCGTTGTCGCTCGGCCGATCGGTGCTGCTGCCGCTGCCAACGCCGCGAAATCGGCCACCGTCACTCAGCAATTCCAAACGTTCACCCCCGGCGTGATGCCGATCAGCGTCGGCACCACCGTGGAGTTTCCGAATCTCGATCGCATGCGCCACCACGTCTATTCGTTCTCGCCGGCGAAGACGTTCGAGATCCATCTATATAGCGGCGAAGACACTCCGAAGGTGACCTTCGACGTGCCGGGCGTGATCACGCTCGGCTGCAACATCCATGACTGGATGACAGGCTACCTGTACGTGACCGACGCGCCCTACTTCGCGGCCACCGACGAGGCCGGCATTGCCACGCTTCGCAACGTGCCGCCCGGCGAATACCGCCTCGCCGTGTGGCATCCGAAGCTCGACGCCGAGGCCAACGAAGGCACCACGCGAGTCGGCACTACTCCGGCCACCGTCGACCTCAAGGTGGCCGCGGTGATCGAGCCCATCGCACAACATCGCCCGGACGACGATCCCCTGCTCGTACGGCTGCGCACCTCGAAGCAATAATGAGCTTTCGCAATCGCCTGTTCCTCGTCATCGCCGGCGTGGTGCTCGCGATCGAAGCGATCACCATGTTCGCGGCGTTGCAGGCACTCGAGCGCGATGCGGTGGCGAATTCGTCCCGCGACCTGCAAGTCGGCGAACGCGTGTTCCGCCAGCTCTTCGAAACACGGGAACGGCAGCTCGCCACGGGCGTTCGCGTGCTGGCGGACGATTTCGGTTTCAAGGAAGCCGTCGCGACCGGGGATCCGGGCACGCTCGCGTCTGTGCTCGCGAATCACGGCAAGCGCATCCACGCGGATCTCGTCGCTTTCATCACAGCGAAACACGAGATCGCCGCCAGCACTCATCGGTTCGCAGCATCGACCGGGAAGGACGCCTTTCCGTTCGACGACTTGCTGGACGACAGCGCCCCGAACGGCACGCAGGCGCGAACCGTCGTTCTGCCCGAGGGCCCGTTTCAAATGGTGGTGGCGCCGGTCCACGCGCCGCAGCTCATCGGCTGGGTCAGCGTTGGCTTCGCCGTGGACGACGGGTTGGCCGTCACACTGAAAGAGCTCACGGGCCTCGAGGTTTCGTTCCTGACCACTGCGCAAACGCGCGGGCTGCGAGTACCCGCGTCGACGCTCTCGGCCGATGACCGCACGGTGCTGCGCAGCGACTACTACAACGGCGTGCCCGCCGAGTTCGCAGCCGCGCCCACGGTCGTCAATCTCGCGGCCACGGACTACCTCACCTACGCACTTGATCTCGAAGGTCACGGCTCCGTCACGGCGCTGTTGCAGCGCTCCATGCGGGACGCACTCGCTGGCTATCAACGCCTGCTGGACCAGCTCGTCGTCATCTTCACCGCCACTCTGCTAGTCGCGCTCGCCGCGGCGCGTTTCGTTGCCGGCGGCGTCACGCAGCCGCTCGGGCGATTGGCCGCGGCGGCCCGGCGCATCGCCAGTGGCAGCTACGACGAACCCGTGGAAGTTGCGCGCAAGGACGAGCTCGGAGTGCTCGCGAATGCGTTCAACGAGATGCAGCAAGGCATCTCCCACCGCGAGCGGAGAATCCTGCATCAGTCGCGGCACGACACACTCACCGATCTACCCAACCGCATTGCGTTGAACGAGCATCTCACGGCCGCGATCGCGCGCGCCGAACGACACAGCCGCCACGGCGCCGTGGTCGTAATCGATCTGCGAGCGTTCAAGGCGATCAACGATACGTTTGGCCACGAGACGGGCGACGCCGCGCTGCGCGCCCTCGCCACGCGTTTCCTCGGGCTGGCACGCGCCTCCGACACGGTCGCCCGCTACGGCGGAAATTGCTTCGTGATGCTCGCGGACGACATCAGCGAGAGCAGCATGCGTTCCCTGACCCAACGCATCCTCGATACCGTGAAGGACCCGCTGCCGCTGCACGACGCGCAGGTGCGCATCGACCTCACGATCGGCATCAGCTTCTTTCCGGACCACGGAACGGACTCGGACTCGCTGCTGCGCCGTGCGGAGATCGCCATGTACACGGCGCGCCAGCAGAACGAGGCGCTCGCCTACTACCACGCGGGGCAGGACGAAACGCATCTACGCAAGCTCGAGCTGATGAGGGAGCTCGCCATCGCGCTCGAGAAGAACCACCTCGACGTCGTCTATCAGCCGAAGATGGTGCTCAGCACCGGCCGCATCGAGCAGGCCGAAGCGCTCGTGCGCTGGAAGCATGAGCACCTCGGTTTCATCTCGCCGGCCGAGTTCGTGCCGATTGCCGAGCAATCGGGTCTCATGCGCCAGCTCACGACCAATGTGCTGAACAAAGTGGCAGCGCAGGTGCGGCGCTGGGCCGATCGCGGCATCGAGCTCGTCGTGTCGGTCAACATCTCGACGATGGATTTGATCGACGTCGCGTTTCCGGAGCGTTTGACAGCAATCGTCGCCGGGCACGGTGTCTCCCCCGACCGCCTGCAGCTCGAAATCACGGAAAGCGCGTTGATGCAGGACCCCGAAAACGCCGGCGCCGTGCTGCAACGACTGCGTCAAGCCGGCTATCGCTTGTCCATCGACGATTTCGGCACTGGCTATTCGTCGCTTGCGCAGTTGAAGCACATGCCGGTAAGCGAGCTCAAGATCGATAAATCGTTCGTGCTGGGCTTGCCGAACAACCTCGACGACGCGGTGATCGTGCGCTCCACGATCGAGCTCGGTCACAACTTGGGTCTATCGGTGGTCGCGGAAGGCACCGAGAACGACGCGTGCATCGCGTTCCTGCGCGAAGCGGGTTGCGATCTCGCCCAGGGCTACGGCATCAGCCGGCCGGTCTCGGCCGACGACTTCGTCGCGTGGATCGAAAAGCGGCATGCCGCGCTCGAGCCCGCTCGCGATACCCCGCGCGTGACTCCAGGAGATGACTTTGCATTCCAAACCTAGTGGGTGGCGGATAGCGGCGCTCGGCGCGTTGGTCGCGCTGGCTTCAAGCTCTGCGTATGCCGGCGGGCGGCTGCTCGCGACCGGCGGCGGCATTCCGCTGGCCGGTGCGGCCGGCGGCGGCATCGTGCCTTGGGCCGTGCTGTCGGGCTACAGCGCGGACGAAGAGCACGGGCTCACGGGCGCCTACACGCGCGTCGAAACCGATGACTACACGCTCGACGCGTTCGCGCTGTCGTACGATTTCTACAATCGTGTCGAGGTCTCCGCCTCACGCCAGACGTTCGACATCGGTTCACTCACCCCCGCGCTCGGCTTCGATCCCGGCGACCTGAAGCAGGACACCTTCGGCGTGAAGGTGCGACTGACGGGCGACGCCGTATTCACGCGCCGGCCACAAGTGTCGGTCGGGTTGATGCACGGCAAGAACACGGAGTACCTGATTCCGTCTGTCGTCGGCTCGCGCCGCGACTCCGACAACGATTTCTACGTCGCGGCGACGAAGGTCTGGCTGACGGGCCCACTGAAGCACATGGCGCTCCTGAACATCACCTTGCGCTCCACGCGCGCGAACCAGATTGGCCTGCTCGGCTTCGGCGGCGATTTGAACGACAGCCGTCAGACGATGTTCGAGATGTCCGCGGCGACCTTCGTCAATCGCAAGCTTGCCGTGGGCTTCGAGTACCGCCAGAAACCAAACAATTTGAGCTTCGCGAAAGAAGACGACTGGCGCGATGTGTTCGCCGCGTACTTTCCGAACAAGCACTTCGCCATCGTTGCAGCGTATGCGGACTTGGGATCCATCGTGCTGCCGCACCAATCCGGTTTCTACATTTCGTTCGAGGGGAGCCGCTGACATGGGGCGACCGATCGTCTCGGTCTTTTGCGGCGCACTCGTCGCGCTTGCGCTCGCTGGCTGTGCCGCTCAACCAGCGCACAGAACTCTCTACGAGGATCTCGGCGGCCAAAAAGGCGTAGAGGCCATCGTGTCGGAAATGCTGCTGAAGGTGGCCGATGACCGGCGGATCTCGGCCGCATTCGCGGCCTCGAATCTCACGAGACTGCGACGCCTTCTCGCCGAGCAAGTCTGCGCAGTGGCGGACGGCCCCTGTAAGTACACGGGCTATTCAATGGTCGAGAGCCACCGCGGCATGGAAGTAACGGAGATCGAGTTCAACGCCGTGGTCGAAGCGCTGATCTACGCGATGGAGGATCTCAAGATCGCCACACCGACGCAGAACCGCTTGCTGGCGAAGCTCGCGCCGATGCGCGACGAGATCATCTACCGCTGAACCCGTTTCGCTCTGCGAAGCAGCGTCCATCGCTCACCGTTCGGTCGCGCGAGCTAATGAAGCGGTCGATGTGATGAAACGAACCGGCGCGAATGAATACGAACCCCAGGACGAACGCGACGCCGAAGAAAGTCACCGCAGTCGACGCGGGGGCTCGTCGGAGCCGAGCGGTCATGAAGACGACCGTGGCGAGCACGCTGACGCCCACCAGAATGATGAAAGCGATTTGAACGCCCGCCCTCTGGTCATACCAGCCGTATTCCCGTGCGACTACACGTCCGATTTCGGTAAACGCGGTCTGCAGGTCGAGCTGTTTGTTGACGCCGAGCGCTGCAAACAAAATGGTGACGTTGCGCCAGAACGCGACGCTGTCGCCCTTCGGCTGCGGTTGCGCGCGTCGCATCGCCGTGATCACGCGCAGGCAACTCAAAGTCGCCACCACATACAAGAACACGGTGACCCACCCACCGATGGTCGGGTCGCCAATTCCCGGGCGCCAATTGATGTCCATCAATCGCTGCTTCCTCGGGGGTCGATCACACGCGGTGGACTCAGGGCGCTGGCCGCACCACCTGCAGCTGGTTCCAGCTTCCGGACAACTGCCCATTGGGGTTGAAGTTCGGATCCTCACTCATGATGTATTGGTCGGTGCCGTTCCAAAACGCGTGATCGTATAGATTGCTGAGTTCCATCGTGCTCCCGGTCGCGGGATCACGGAACGTCTGCACGCCGCGGATATTTTGGTCCGCCCCAAAAGCAGAGTTGTACGAACCCTGCTGCTGATAGGCCACCTCGCCCATGATGACTTCGGCGGCGTGTTTCTGGAATGCGGCCCAGATGGCGTCGATCTTGGCTTCCTTCTGGGCCTCCAGCTCGTAGAACTTCGCAATCTGTGCGTTCGAATAGGACTGCCACTTCATTTCCGGTCGGGTGGAGCTGATCAGGACTTTGAACAGGTGGTCGTTCTCATCGAGCTTGCCCTTCTGCGCCCGCAGCGCCATCACGTCGATCGCGCGACAGTCGTAGAACGCACCTCGACCCTGCGAGTAGGTGCGTGTCACCACCACCAGCGTCAGCCAGCTCTCCGTAGGTTTGCCGTCTTTCTGGGACTCGAGACGCGCGCGAACAGCTTCAGTGCGCATGCCGGCGCGACTGCCGTTATCCCCGGGCGGCAGACCCAATTGTTTGCGCGCGATGAGGTCGAGCGCCGGAAATGGCTCCACGGAAACCACCGTAGTGCCGCTCGGGAGCGTCGGCAGCATGTGCTTACGTAAGTACTCCTCGGCCGAGACGGGCTTGCTCAGCGGGCACGGCTTGCCCCCAAGACCGAGCTGCCGTCGGTTCGGGTCGTTCAGCCGTTTCAGCACGGCCGGGTCGTCTGCGTATTGCCAGCTGTCGTTGGGCGCACCCTGAAAAGCGACGGAACCGTCCGGACTCGTGGCATCCCACGACGTTGCATAGAGATCTCTGAAGCACCCCTCCGTCGTATTGCCCGCCACAGCGCTCGTGAAGCTCCACGTGGAAGGAATCAGCAGGTCCAGCGCCGGCAGATCGACGGTGCCGGCGCCCAAATTCGGATCGACAACGTGGGCAACGACCTGCACTTGCTTCATGCGCAAGTAGTCGCCGGGAACAGGCGCGTCCTTCGCAGCCGCAGCAGCCGCAACGGCAGGCTTAGGCGTCGCCACGGGCGCGGGGGCCACCGCGTCTGGCGTCTTGGCCGCCGGGGGCGGCGATGCGTTGACCGCGCTCGGTGCGGCGTTGCCGCCCGTGCTCGCCGCCACCCCAGCCGCCTGTTTGCATTGGTTCGAGAGCGCGTCTTTGTGCTCCCTGAGGCAGGCCACGATTCGTCCTCCGCCGTTCTGCACACCCGCGCACAGCTTCTGTGCGTCAGCGGCACAGGCGGTGCGAATGGCGTCGAGTGGAGCTTGCGCAAAGGCCAGATGCCCGGCCAACGCCGCGCAACTGAGGTGCAACAGTGTCAACTTCTTCATCTCTTTACCTCGATGGAAATCGCGTGGCTTGAGTCCGGCCTGCGTAGATTCAGCATAGCGCATCCGCCATTGGAATCAGGTTCGTTTGACCGTTCCCATGGCCGGCACCAGCAACAGCGCCGCAGCAAACAGGGCCGCCAGGAGAAACCACGCGTCGTTCATGGACTCGGTGAGCCCCGCGCGCCGGATCAAGGGCTCGATCAACGCCCTCGTCGTCTGATCCAACCACACCGACGCCTGGTCCGGAGATAACGCTGGCACGCCGATCAGGCGTGCGGCCTCTGCGCTTCCCGTCTGTAGTTGGTCTACCAAAGCGGCGACATGGCCCTCCGTGCGTTGCGTGACGATCGTGTCGATCAGTGCGATGCCGATCGCGCCGCCCAGATTGCGCATCAGATTGAAGAGGCCGCTTGCATCTGCGATTTCGGAGTCTGGCCACCCTTCGAGCGCGAGTCTCGTTGCCGGCAGGAGACAGAGCATCATGGCGGCGCCGCGCAGGATCTGCGGCCAGAACAGCCCGTCGTAGTCCGTGGCAAACGTGGCAAATCCATTTACGAACGCGCCAATACCAAACACCGCGAAACCGATAGCGGTCAGTAACTTCGCGTTCGTGCGCACTTCCAGGTATGCGGCGATCGGCGACATCAGCAATCTCGCCACGCCGGTGACGATCATGATCTCGCCGATCATGAGCGGCGAATGGCCCCGTACCAGACCGAGGAACAACGCCAGGAGATAAATGGAACCGTACAGGCCAAACCCCAGGACGAAGCTGAAGCCGCAACCGATGCTGAACGAGCGCCTGCGGAAGCGCCTCAAGTCGATGAAGGGGCTCGCGTGACGTAGCGCGCGCCAAACCGCGAGCGCGCCCGCAACGACGCAGGCTGCTTCCAACGAGAACACATAAGCGCCGCTCCAGTCATGACGCGGGCCTTCGTTCAGCACCACTTCCAGGGTTGCCAGGAAGATCGACACGAGGGTCATTGTCGCGAAGTCGATCCGCTTCAGAGCAGAGATGTCCGCAACGCCGATTCGCACGTAAGCACCGACCAGCAGCGCGACAATACATCCAGGCACGACGTTGATCGTGAAGATCGCTCGCCAGCTATAAGCCTCCGTCAGATAGCCGCCGACGAGCGGGCCGACCACCGGCGCGATCATGGCCACGGCACCGGCAACGGTGGTGGCGATGAGCTGGCGCTCCTTGGGGATAAGGATGAATACGCTGGTGAATACTGGCGGGATCAGCATGCCCCCGAAAAAGCCCTGCACCACGCGGATTGTGATCAACGCCACACCGCTGCCGCAGAGCGCACAGCCGATGCTGGCGAGCGTGAAGCCCACGGTTGCGGCCACGAACATCCAGCGCAGCGTGAATGCGCGCGTCAAAAGCCCGGTCAGCGGTATGGCTATGACCTCGGCGGTGAGATAGCCGGTCTGTATCCATCCCAAGCTGTCGTCGGCGATGTCTAGAGACGCGCCGATATTGGTCAGCGCACTCGCCACCACCTGAATATCGAGGATGGCCACGAACATTCCCAAGCACATCGCACTGAAGCCGAGCCACACGAGAACGGGATTTTTCATGCGGATCCTATTGCTCGCGGCGAATCGCGAGCACGGCATTCAACCCGCCGAAGGCAAAAGAATTCGACAGCGCCACTTCCATCTTCGCTTCACGCGCCTCGTTCGGAACGTAGTCGAGATCGCATTGCGGATCCGCAGCCTCGAAATTCGCCGTCGGTGGAATGAAGCCGTGGCGCATCGCGATCAGCGTCGCGGCCATCTCGATCGCCCCGGCAGCACCGAGCGCGTGACCGTGCAGCGACTTGGTCGACGAGACGGCGAGCCGCTCGGCGTGGCTACCGAACACTTCGCGAATGGCGTGCGTCTCGGTGATGTCGTTGACGGTGGTGCCCGTGCCGTGCGCGTTGATGTAATCGACTTGCTCCGGCGCCAGACCGGCATCGGCGAGGCACGCGCGCATTGCACTCGCCGCCCCTTCCAGCGAGGGCAGCACGATGTCGCTCGCATCCGAGCTCATGCCGAAACCGATGATCTCGCCGATAATCGTTGCGCCGCGGGCCTTCGCACGGCTCATGTTTTCCAGCACGACCATCGCCGCGCCTTCTCCAAGCACCAATCCTTTGCGCTCCAGCGAAAAGGGCCGGCAGGTGTCGGGCGCCATGATGCGCATCGCGTCCCACGCCATCAGCGCACCTTGTGTGAGAGCGGCTTCCGCGCCTCCCGCCACTGCGACCTCCACTGTTCCCGCGCGCACCATCTGAAACGCGAGGCCCATCGCGTGATTGGCGGAGGCGCACGCGCTCGAGACCGCGAAGACGGGGCCGCGAATACCGTGCTCCATGGCAACGTGGCTCGGTGCGGCGCTCATCATCAAGCGCGGAATAGTGAGAGGATGAAAGCGCTTGGCACCCTCGGCATAAAGGCGGCGAAAACTGTCGTCGAGCGTGCTCATTCCGCCGACGCCAGAGCCGATAACGGCAGCCGTGCGGCTGCCGAGCTCACCGCGGAAATCGAGACCGGTTCCCGCCATCGCTTCCCGCGCCGCGACGAGCGCGAACTGGGCGCATCGATCCAACATGGCGAGCTTGCGCGACTCGAAATGTGCCGCTGGGTTGAACTCCGGCACTTGCGCGCCGACGGCGACGGCGAGTTTGTCGGTAGGGGCGATCGTCAAAGGCCCGATCGCGCTCCGACCGCCGCGCAGCGGCGCCAACATGGCTCCGCAATCCTGACCGAGTGCGCAGATCGCGCCGAGGCCAGTAATCGCAACACGTGTGGTCAAGTCAGGTCTGCGTAGCTACGGTCTTGCTGCTCAAGTGGATGGCGACGAAATCCATCACGTCACCCACCGTCTTGAAACTCTTGTGTTCCGGGGACAACGCCTGGTTCGCGTTGTACGCGATCGTGATGTCGAACTTCTCTTCGACATCGAAAACGATCTCGAGCATGTCGAGCGAGACGAGATCGAGCGTCGACAATTCGGTGGCCCGACCCAGCCCGGCGGGATCGACCTTCGCGTGCTGCGCGATGATCGCGACGACATCGCGCTCTATGTCCGCGATCATTGCAGTTGAAGGCTTTGGATATACGCCGTATCCATGTATTCGCGAATCGCGAAGATCTGCCCGTCCTTGATATCTACCACCCAGCAGTAGCGGTTGTCGTAGGTTTTGCCGTTCTTGAAACGGCCGGTGCCATGCGTCTCGGCGACGACTTGATCGCCTTTGCTGAACAGCGTCTGGATGGAATTCTGCGGATCCTTGCCTTCGAAGAGGCCGCGCACGGGTTTTAAGAACT
This sequence comes from Gammaproteobacteria bacterium, assembly GCA_003155415.1. Lineage (GTDB taxonomy): Bacteria > Pseudomonadota > Gammaproteobacteria > Steroidobacterales > Rariloculaceae > FEN-1219. The sequence continues at coordinate 15,210 of PMCP01000123.1, forward strand.
CGTCGATGATTCCTTTGTGACCCGAGTGGACACCGGCGCCTGGAATGTCCGATTTGGCCATCGGTTTCCACGTCGAGTGCGGGTGAAGGAGAGTCCTTAGTCCCTCGAGATCCTCCGCATTGAGTTTGTCGAAAAACTGCCTCACAAGCGCTTCGTTCTGCGAATCCGCCATTCTCGATCCCTCTTCGTACTACTTCTTTTTCGCCGCCGGTTGCTGTGCAAGGCGGCAGCCGTGCTCGTCGCGGATGATCCAGCCTCCCGTGGGATCGCTGAAATGCGAGCCGATGACGAACACGTCCGTATTGGCGAGGTCGTCGATGAACCTCACTCGCGTCTCGCGCGCCTTCACCTGATCCATGTCGAAACGCCCGGTATCGTCCGGGCGTTCGAGCTGGATCGGGTTGTGCATCATGTCACCCGTGAGGATTGCACGCTTGCCCCGCGACTCGATCACGATGCTGACGTGGCCTGGCGTGTGGCCCGGCGTTGGCCGCAGCGTGACTTCCGGGCAAATCGAATGGCTCGGCTCGATCAGATCGACGAGCCCGGCATCGAGCACCGGTTGCACAGCGTCGTACATGTGATTGAGATCGTGATAGCCGTGCGTGTCCTTCAGCATCTTCCAGTGCTCGTATTCCTTGCGGCCGAAAAGATAGCGCGCATTCGGAAACGTCGGCACCCACTTGCCGTTCACGAGCCGCGTGTTCCAGCCCACGTGATCGAAATGCAGGTGCGTGCACAGCACGAGGTCGATCTTCTCGGGCCGAAATCCTGCATGCTCGAGATCGCTCAGGAAGTCGCTCTTCATGTTCGTGAAGATGTCGAACTCGCGCTTACGATCCGAGCCGATGCACGTGTCGAGCATGATCTGATGCTCTCGCGTGCGCATGACGAAGCACTGGAACGAGATGATCATCTTGCCTTGCGGTGTCGCGTAATGCGGCTGTAGCCACGGATACGCGAGCACCGTCTGCGGCGTCGCGTCGGGCAGCAGCATCGTGATGTCGTCTTCCCAGTTGTTGACCTCGACGAGCCGCGTGATCTCGACGTCGCCGATCTTCCAGGTGCGCATGGTTTGAATGGACATCGTTACCTCGTGATAGGCGTCGGCGCCGGCCGCCCCAGAATCATGTCGGACGCCTTTTCCGCGATCGCCACAACGCTCGCGTTCGTGTTCGCGCCCACGAGACGCGGATAGATCGACGCGTCGGCGACCCGGAGGTGCTCGAGCCCATGCACCTTCAGCTCCTGATCGACGACGTTGTCGCCGACCGGGCCCATGCGGCACGTCGAGCCCGGGTGGTGTACGGTCGTGAGCGTGCGGCGGATGTGCTCGATCCACTGCGCGTCGGACGAGACCGCGGCGCCGGGCAGCACTTCGCGCCCTTGATACTTTCTGAAGCTCTCGTGCGCGAAGATCGTGCGCGACATTTTCAAGCCGCGCAGCAGCGTTTGAATATCGGTTTCGTCGCTGCCGAGCGCGGGATCGATGAGCGGCAAGGCGAGCGGATCCGGGCCGGCCAGCGTCACGCGCCCCGTGCTCTTCGGATACAGACACACGATGACGATCGCATAGCCGTGGCCGAGAGGAATCGGGAACGGGCGCGTGTTGCGTCGCGCCGGCTGGAACACGATCTGCAGATCGGGGCGATCGGACTCCGGCAACGTGCGGATATACGCGTTGGTTTCGAACAGGTTGCTCGCGTACTGACCTTTGCGTGTCGCGAGGTAGCGAAAGGCTTGCGCGATGTTGCGCGGCAGCGCCTTCCACGAGTGGCCGTACGACGTCGAATCGTCCGTCTCCATCGCGATCGGAGCAGCCGGGTGGTCCCTGAGGTTCTTCCCCACCGCCGACAGATGATGCACAGGCGTGACGCCCCAGGATTGCAGATCCCGTTCGTCGCCAACACCGGAATTCAGCAGCACGTGCGGCGAATGGAACGTGCCGGCCGCGACGATGACTTCCTTGCGCGCGCGCAGGCGTTTGATTCCGTCCTGCCCCTGCGTCTCGACGCCGACGGCGAGCTTGCCGTCGAACAGCACGCGCCGCACGCGCGTGAGTGTGAGCAGTTCGAGGTTGCGGCGCGTCAGCGCGGGCTTCAGATACGTGCTCGCCGTCGAGACACGGAGCCCGTTCCAGATCGTGCCCTGACGATACCCGTAGCCGTTCGGATCCGGGTCGTTGAAATCGCGCTGCTCCTCGTAGCCGAGTGACGCCATGCTCGCGTTGAAGTCATCGCACAGGGGATTACGGCTCGTCGGAAACATCACGCCCATCGGCCCGCCCGTCGCGTGATACGGCGAGCCCGCGTACTCGGGATTGTTCTCGGAGCGCAGGAAGTACGGCAGAAGATCCGCGTAGGACCAGCCGGGATTGCCCATGGCGGCCCAGTCGTCGTAGTCCTTCGCCGGCCCGCGAAAATAAGCCATGCCGTTGATGGACCCCGTACCGCCGACCACGCGGCCGCGTGGCAGCGGCACCTGCCGGCCATTCAGGTGCGGCTGCGGCACCGTAGTGAACCCCCAGCCGAACTTGCGGCTCATGATCGCGCAGCCCACAGCCGCCGGAATCGCGATGAACGGGTGGCGTTCGGAGCCGCCGGCTTCGATCAGGCAGACGCGATTGGCGGAGTCTTCCGACAAGCGGCTCGCGAGCACGCAGCCGGCCGTGCCCGCTCCGATGATGACGTAGTCGAACTCGCGATCGAACTCGGTCGTTGAGGTGCTCAAGAGTGGTCGTCCGCGAGTGTCGCCCTCGCTCGTTAGCTGCTACTTTAACAGCCGCTCATCGGATGGGTATAGCGAGGAACTTTGGTGGATCTCAGCACGCAAATCGAGGCGCGCGGCGCCACGTATCGCTTCGGCGGGACATTCGCACCCGAGTACCGCGCCGTGGCCGACGCCTTCATCGAGAACTTCAAAGTCGAGGACGAGGTGGGCGCTGCCTGCTCCGTCGTGCTCGATGGCCGCACGGTCGTCGACGTGTACGGCGGCTGGCGCGATAGCGCTAGAGCTAAGCCGTGGGACGCGCCGACGACGGTGTGCATGATGTCGGTGGCGAAAGGCATCACGGCCATCTGCTTCAATATGCTGATCGATCGCGGGCTCGTCGATCCCAACGCGCACGTGACCGACTATTGGCCGGAGTACGGGCACAACGGCAAAGAGAAGACGCTCGTGCGGCATTTTCTCGACCACACCGCGGCCGTGCCAGTGTTGACGACGAATCCGCTGTGGCCAGGGGCCATGTTCGATCGCGAAGCAATCGTGAAAGCGCTCGAGGAGCAAGCGCCGCTGTGGGAGATCGGCACGACGGCGGCCTACCACGTGCACCATCAAGGTTTTCTGCTCGGCGAGATCATGCGCCGCGTGACAGGCAAGACCGTCGGGCCGTTCCTGCGCGAGGAAGTGGCCACCCCGCTGCACGCCGAGTACTACATCGGCGGCATGACCGATCGGCAGCAGTCGTTCGTGGCCGAGGTGATGCCGAACATGGAAGCGAAGCTGTTTGCCGCGAAGGATGGCGCCGACCAGACGTCGCTGCGAGCCCTCGCGTTCAAGCAGAACCCGGCCGAGCCGTGGGCGACGACGATGAACCGGCGCGAGTGGCGCACGGTGGAGGTGGCAAGCGGCAGCGGCCACGGCAACGCGCGCGGGGTCGCGCGCATCTACGGAGCGTTGCCGCTTGAAGCGGGACTCAACGGCGTGAAGCTCATGAGCCAACGTCAACTTGCGGCGATGACCACCGAGCAGCACCACCAGACCGAAGCGCTACAGGACCGGCCGTATCACCAGGCGCTCGGTCTGCTGCTGAACACGCCGGAAGCCGTGTACATGGGTCCGAACATGCGCAGCTTCGGCCATCACGGCATCGGCGGCTCGATCGGATTCTGCGATCCCGACGCGCGCATGGGCTTCTCGTACGCGTGCAACAAGATGCACGCAGTCGGCACGAACGGGCCGCGCGCGAAGCGTTTGATCGACGCCTTCTACGGCTGCGAGATCTGATGGGGCTCGAACGCGGCTCAGATCGTTTTGATTTTCGCCGGCGCAGTTTCGCGCAGGAATAGGCTAAATAGACCGCCGCACAACGCGCACACCATCATCACGACCATGTGCGCCACGAGCGACGTCTGATCCGCGATCCAACCCGAGATGGTGGGCGACAACACGCCCCCGACGATTTCGCCGGCGCCCACTACGAGGCCCATCGACGATGCGGCCAGCGCCTTCGGCACCGTCTCCGACGGGATCACGCCCATGAACACGGCAAAGGAACCCGATGCCGTCCAACCAACCAGCAACAGCAGACTCAATGCCCACAGTGGACCGTTGAAATACAGGGCAGCGATCGGCGTGACGAGCCCGATGAACGTGAAGATGATCATCGCCGGCTTGCGGCCCACGCGGTCCGAGATAGCCGGCACCACGAAACCGCAGATCATCGTGGCGATGCCCATCGGCGCGACCACCTGCCCCGCCACGTCCGGCGCCATGCCTTTGACGACGGTGAAGAACACCGGGAGGAAAATGATCCCCACGAGGTACCACGAGATCATGAACACCGAGATGCCGGAGCAGACGAGGATGTTGCGCTGCTTCAGCATGTCCAACATGCCGGGCTTTGGCGCATTCACCGCCGCGGCCTCTTGCGCGACCGGCTTCGGCTCTTTGACGAACAGCCAGATCAGCACGGCGCAGATGAGCCCCGGCACCGCGCTCAAGTAGAACGCCGTGCGCCAGTTGTACGTGCTGGCGAGCCACGGCAGCACGAGCGGCGCGATCGTGGTGCCGAGCAGCGAAGCGAAGAAGTTCTGCATCAGGCCCGCGTTGACACCGCGACGCTTCGGCGATGACTCGACATTCATGATCGAGAAGCAGATCGGCAGGAACGGGCCTTCGGCGAAACCCATGATCACGCGCGCCATCACCAGCATCATGAAAGTAGCGGCGATGCCGGACAGCGCCGAGCACAGCGAAAACACCACGACAGACACCAGCAGGAACGGTTTGCGCAAGCCGCTGCGATCCGACCACGCTCCGATGGCGTAGGCGGAGATGGCCCACGCCAACGACAGCCCCGATCCCAGGATGCCAATCTGCGCCTGATTCAGGTGCAGATCGTTGATGATGTACGAAGCCAACGGACCGATGGCATTGCGTTCGAAGAACACGATGCCGAACGTGAAGCCGAGCAACAGCAGCAGGCCGTTCTCGTACGTGAACACCTTACTCTTGCTACTTGAGTCCATCGTCCCCCCGATCAGAACCGTTGTCGTTGTTGTGGAGTGCCTTACAGCGCCGCAGAGGTGACGATGTCACACAGGCGCTGGAACCGCTCGATGTTCTGCGCCTGGCTCATGATGCCGGCGCTCAGGAAAGCGAACGTGATCTCGCGGACCGGATCCACCCAGAACAGCACGCTGCCCGCCCCGTAGTTGCCGAACGTTTCCGGCGAGCACAACGTACCGTAGATCGCGTGGTGGATGCCGGGGCCGCGAATCGCAAAGCCGAGACCCATGTATGCGGGGTACGGCCGCCAGCCCGCGCGATTGGCGACCACTTTGTAGAGCTCGTTCGGCTTCTCGCCCGTCAAATTGCGAGTGGCGAGCTTCAGGATCGCCGGCGACAGCACACGCGCGCCGTCGAGCTCGCCGTTGAGACGCAGCATCTCCGCGAAGCGGAACAGGTCCGGCACCGAGCACACAGCGCCCACCCAGGGCATCTCCGCGTCCGGATCCTCGAACGCACCGTTGATGCCGGGCACTCGCGAGCTCGGATGCTGAGTGGGTGCGTTCGCGCCGAACACGGGCACTACGTGCCGCGGCTTCAGGCGGTCTGGCCGGCCGATGGCCGACGACATCATCTTCAGCGGATCGAACAGATCCTGCTGCACGATATCGCGATAGCGGCGACCTTTGGGATCGATGCGTCGCACCATCTCGCCCAGCAGCGCGTGGTTCGCGAGCGGCGAGTAGTCCACGCGTTCCTGCGGCTCGCACACGGCGTGCACGTTCTCGCAGATCGCTTCGATGATGAGTGGCAGCTGGTCGATGTTCATGCCCTGCTTCGGCGTGAACACGGAAGGCAAACCCGACGCGTGCGTGAGCAGATCGTAAACCGTGATGCGTTCGCGAATGCCGCCAGAGAATTCCTTGATGACCTCGGAAACCTTCGTCGTGAGCATCAACTGGCCGCGCTCGATGGCGCGAAACACCAGAATGTTCGTGATGGCTTTAGTAGCCGAGAAAATGCTGAACACAGAATCCATGGCGAGCGGCTTCGTTCCCGCTCCGCCCTCGTCGCCGATCGCGGTTTCCAGCCCCACCTTGCCGCCGCGTGCGACTTTGATGACGGCGCCGAAATACCGGCCCCGCGCAATGTCTTCTCGTATGACGGCCTGAACGTGATCCAGGAGGTCCGGCCGCCAGGCCTTCGGTAGCTCGCTCATTCCACACCTTCTCTATGCTTAGGCAGAAGCGGAGATGCCGCCATCCACTTGTAGAACCGCGCCGTGAATGAACTCGGCATCGCGGCTCAGCAAGAACGCGATCGCCTTGTCGTTGTCGCTCTCGCGCCCGAGCCGGCGCAGCGGAATCGTTCGCGCCCGCCTCTCGTATTCCGCGGCGTCGTTGATGCCGAGCGCGCCCGGAGTGGGCACGGAACCCGGCGCCACGGCGTTCACGCGAATCTTGCGCGGCCCGAGCTCGGCGGCGAGCGTACGTGTGAGCGAAGTGACGGCGCTCTTGATGGCGCTGTACACGAGTGTTGTGGGATAGCCGCGCACGATCACCGGCGAAGACAAATTGATGATCGAGCCGCCGATGTCGGGACGCATATGCCGGACCAGCGCCTGCGAGCCCCAGATCGCGGACTTGAAGCCCGCGCCAAGCATCTTGTCGACGGTGGCTTCGGTCACGGACTCCAACGGTTCGTACTTCAGAAAGGCCGCGTTGTTGATGACGGCGTCAATGCGCCCTCTGCGCTTAGCAAAGTCGGCGGCCATGGCCGCGAACGCGTCCTGGCCCGAGACATCGCACGTGAAGCTGTCGGCCTGCCCGCCCGCTGCTTTGACCTTCGCCGCCGTATCCGCAGCGCTCGCGCCGTCGATATCGGCCACCCCCACGACCGCCCCGCAGCGCGAGAGATGCAGTGCGGCGGACCTCCCGAGGCCTCGACCCGCACCGGTGATCAGCACGACAAGATCGGAAAGATCGGGCAGCAACTCTTTAGCCATCGACGTGAGCTCTCTAGCGGTAATACACGAGGCCCGTCACGAAGTGCGAGAACTGATGGAACGTCTCCGATCTCGTGATGGGGAAATGCAGCAGTATCTGCCCGAACACGACCGCCGCCCCGATCTTCGAAGCGAAGCCGAGCTTGCCCGTCTTGCGCCAGTCGTGCACCAGAATGGCAGTGGCTATCGCCGCCATCGTGGCGTACGTCGCAACCACGGGCAGGTAGTCGAGCTGGAACAACACCTGGTATGTGCGATTGATGCCCGGCGGCAATAGCGGAATCGTCGCAAGCAGAATCAGCCGGCGGTGATTCTCGGGATTGCGAACCTGGCGAATCGCGAGCGTGAAGAGAAAACCGAAGCCGATCAGCGCCATGAACGAGAGATACACGAGGTCGTAGTAGAACGGCGACTTGCCGGCACCGGCTCCGCTGAACCCGAGCAGCGAGATCAGTGAGCCCGTAAATATCACGGCAGTGGCGAGCGCAATCCCGAACGTGCCGAGGCTGCGATGCAGGGCCACGTTCTTCACGTTGATGAGCCAGGTCTGCACCATCAGCAGCGTCATCCAGCTGATGAACGTGATTCCGTGCAGGTGAACGACGGGTGGCATGGTCTTCGGGTCGTTCGTGAGGTAGCGCTGCAGCGCGGCGAGGCTGAAGCCCCCGAACACGTAGGCCGCCATGACGAAGGCGATCCAGAAGTAAAACGAAAGACGGACGCTTCTGCGGGCGGCGTATTCGGCGGGAATGCTCGACATGATTCGACCTCTTATAGTTCTCGTGGCTGAGGCCGTAACCTTCCTTGGATCGGCTATGTCGAGCGTATCGGGATTTGGCCGCGCGGGAAACCCTACTTCGGATCAACGATGTCCGGCAGCGGACTATCGACGACTTCCTTCGCGCGCGCGTCCCGCACTCCGAGTGCACGCAGCACATGGTGCGCAATCACTCGCGGCTGTGAACGGCCGCCACGAAGCGTGGTCCGCACGGTAGCGAGCACCGTACCCGTCATCAAGTCGCGGCCGACCGTCGCATTCGGCACGTCGAACTCGCCCGCCTCGATACCCTTCTCGATCGAGCGATAGCACGCGTCCCACGCTTCGGCGCCGAAACTTGGCCCAAATGCGCTCAGGTGCACCATCGCCCACGCCCACGCGGGATCGCGCCGCGCGTAGTTCAGGTAGTGCTGAATAGCGGCGTTCGCACCCTCGGCGTGGCTCTGCGTTTCGTCGAACGTCAACACGAGCGCCCGGTTCAAGTCGTGACTGAGCTCGATGGCGAGGACCTCGAACAGCTCCTCGAGGCTCGTGAAGTAATTGTAGAACGTGCCGCGCGAAATATCCGCGGCCGCGCAGATCTCTTCGATCCGCACGGTGAGGCCTTTCTCGTTGCCGATCAGGCCGAACGCGGCATCGAGCATATTCTTGCGCGTGCGCTCGCGTTTGCCGCCGAGCTTCGGAGCCGGCCGCACGTGCGCGCGTCGCTGTGGACGACCCGCTATTTTCGCCGGCATCGCCACGAGCTACAGCTCCACGCGCCCGGTGGCGTTCTCGAGCTTGCCGATGTCGAGGCCGGCCACATCTGCGAGCCCGGCAATGAGGTTCGCGAGCGGCGTCTGATCCGGAGCGGCGATGTGTCGACCGCCCTTCAACCGCCCGCCCGCCGCACCCGCGAGCACGATCGGAATCTTGCGCTGGTCGTGCTGGTCGCCGTTGCCCATGCCCGAGCCATACATGACGAGAGAGTGATCGAGCAACGATCCGTTGCCGTCCGGAGTGGTGCGCAGCTTTTCCACGAAGTCGCCGAACAGCGAAAGGTGGTAGGCATTGATCTTCGCGTATTTGCGAATGGTCTCGGGGACGTTGCCGTGATGCGAGACGATGTGATGTGACTCAGGCACGCCGATTTGCGGATAGCCGATGCTGCTCGCCTCCACGCCCTTCATGAACGTGGTGACGCGAGTAATGTCGGCTCGCCACGCGAGCGCGATCAGGTCGTACATCACGCGAACGTGCTCGTCGTAGGTGCCCGGTATGCCGGCGGGCGCATCGGGAGTGTCGCCTGCGGCCGCCGCTCGCTGCCCCGCGGTCTGGATTCGGCTCTCGACTTCGCGGATATTTTCCAGGTACTCGCTGACACTCGAACGGTCCTGCGGCGCAAGCTTGCTGTTCAAACGGCTCGTAGCTTCGAGCACGGAGTCCAGGATGCTGGCCTTGCTCTTCAAGCGCGCGGCACGCTCCTCGGCCGACCCGATGTCGCCGAACATGCGCTCGAACGCGCTCTGCGGGTTCACTTCATTCGGCAGCGGCTGCGTGGCGGTTTGCCAGGACAGCGTGTTGAGATACAGGCAGCTCCAACCGAACTGGCACGAGTTCGACGAGCTGTTGATGCCCTCGATCCCGAGCTCGAGCGAGCGCAGGGGCGTGTCGCGTCCAATGACATCGGCAATACGTTGGTCGATCGTCTGCCCCGCCCGAACGTCTGCGGCCTGCGTCTGCTTCGCGGATCCGCCGCTCAACCAGAGGGACCCGATCACGTGGTGCCCGAACGGATCCGGGGCTCGGACTCCCGTGACGAGGTTGATGTGCTCGCGTAGCGGAACGAACCGCTCGAACAAGGGCGGCAGCTCGAGTTTGCCGACCGATGCAGGCGTAAAGATTTCCGGCCGGATTCCGTTCGGCACATAGATGGCGCCGAACCTGAGCTGCGCCGGCGGCGCGGCGCTGGCGGCGGGCACCATGGCGTCGAGCAGAGGCAGACTGATGGCGGCCCCGATCGCACCGCGCAGCACGGTGCGCCGCGAGAGATGTTTCTTCGTGATGAACATTACTTCGAATCTCCTGTCGACGCGGCGGCCACCCGGTTGTCGGCCACGGTCTGCGCTCCATTCGTCGGCAAATGCGCCTTCTGCTGAAACTGCGCACTGCGCACGATGCCGAGCACGATGGCGCTGAACCGATCATCAGCGCGCGCCGCTTCGCGCACGATGCGGCGCACGGTCGGCATGTCCTCGGCCTCGAGGCGGCGCCCTAGTGCGTACACCATGAGCTTCTCCGTGAACGTCGACATGAACAGCTCGGGACGNNACCGCCTGGCCCGAATCCGTTTCGCGCCAGCGCCCGATCGGATCGAAGTTCTCCAGAGCGAGCCCCGGAGGATCGATGACCGAATGACACGATGCGCACACGGGCGCCTTGCGGTGCTGCTCGAGGCGCTCGCGCACGCTGTGCGGTGTGTTGCCCTTGATGCTGTCTTCGAGCGCCGGAACGTTTGGTGGTGGTGGTGGCGGCGGCGAATTGAAAATATTCGTCAGGATCCACTTGCCGCGGAACACGGGTGACGTGCGGCTCGCAACCGAGGTCTGGAACAGGATGCTGCCTTGGCCGAGCAGCCCGCGGCGATTTGGATCCTGCAGCGTCACGCGACGAAACGCGTCGCCGAATACGCCATCGATGCCGTAGTGCGCCGCAAGCCGTTCGTTCACGAACGTGTAGTCGGCGCGCAGCAAATCGAGCACGCTCTTGTCGTCGAGCAGCACTGAGTTAAGGAACAGCTCCGTCTCGTGCAGCATGTCTCGGCGCAGGTTGTCGTCGAAGCTCGGGAATCGGCGCGGGTCCGGAGACTTCGAATTCACGAGGCGCAGCTGCAACCACTGTTCCGCGAAGTCGGTGACGAGCGTCGCCGCGCGCGGATCGGCGAGCATCCGTCGCACTTGCGCTTCCAGTACCTTGGAGTCGGCGAGCCGACCTGCGATGGCGTCTTCGCGCAACGCGTCGTCCGGAATGCTGTTCCAGAGAAACAGCGCGAGCCGCGAGGCAAGCGTGACGCCGTCGTCCTGCTTCTCGCCTTCCGCCGCCGCGCCGTCCTCGGTCACGCCGTGATACAGAAGAAACTCGGGGCCGCTCAGGATTCTTGCGAGCCCGAGCTGGACGCCGGCCTCGAAGTTGCGACCGTTGTCGCTGCCGCGTGTGTAGAGGTCGCGCAAAGTCTGAACATCACGCTCGTTCAACGGCCGGCCATACGCGCGCAGCGCCAGGCGGCCCAGGATCTGCTCGGCGCACGCGGTATCGCCCGTGGAAGCGCCCGGTTGGCACGTGAAGATGGCTCTGCGCGTCGGCGTGTCACCAGACCCGGTCGAGCCATACGGCCCCGCGACGAGCACGCGCGTGATCATGGGCCAGCCGTAGGCGTCGTTGCCGATCGGCAGGTCCGCGATCGTCGGCTCGAGAATTTTTTGCTGGAGCGCGAAGCTCTTCATGACGAAGGTCACGCCCACCTGATGCAGTCCGGCGGTCACCGGAAGCTTGATTGGAAGCCGCTCCCCCACTTGAGTCACCGCGCTGCCGATGTCTCGATTCGAAAGCGCATCGTCGTCCGCGCCTCCAAGCTGCGCGGAATGAACGACGACGCCGTCGATCAGGATCTGAATTTCAAACGGCGTCTTGAACCCCTCCACGCCGCGAACCGTGCTGCCCGTCGCGCGCCAGAGTTCCGGCCGGATCTCATACGTGGCATCCGTCGGAAAGTAATGTTCGACGACGAGCCCGCCGCGGGTTCCGTACGGCAGCCCCTCGATCCAATCGTTCTGCGAGAGGTCGAGCCGCGGTCGGTACTCGGTCGCTTGCGGCCCGAGCTGCTTGTCGCCGAGCGCCATACCGGCCACGCGCAGCCCCACCGTGAGGTAGCGCTCGAGCAGCAGCGGTGATGTCTTCAGCGTGTCCGAGACGTTGTCGAATCCGTTGCTCGAGATATCGGGCGGCAGCACCGCTTCGACGTCGACGGGGAAGCCGAGCAAATCCCGCACCGCGTTGCCGTACGCCGCACGCGTGAGCCGGCGTATGGGTGCGCCGGCGGGCTTGGGTGCGGTGGCGTCGAGCGTCGTCTCCAGATACGACGCGAGACTCGCGACAGCTTCATTGCTCGGCCGCGGCTCGCCCGGCGGCGGCATGAGCCCCGCCTTGAGCTTGTGAACCACCTTCTCCCATTGCGCGCGCTGCGCAGAGAGATTCACGAGGTCTGGCTTCTCGAGCACGAGCCCCGCCTCTCGTTCCGCATCGCTGTGGCACTCCGTGCAGTACTTACTCACGATCGCGCCGTGCTCCGCGGCTACTTGCTCAGTGGATCGCGTGCAGGAAATGAGTAGTGCGGCAGCGAATGGCGCGATTGCGAACGCGATGCTGCGTTTGAACGAGGTCCGTCTCATCGCGCGGCTGTCCTCTGCTCTTCCTTTTCGCGCGCGCCGAGCTTGCGCAGCTCCGCAGCCGAGGTGGCGTCGGCCGGCGGCTTGGCCCGCAGCTTCTTCGGCAGATGCCCGAGTGCGTAGTCGAGCGGCGTGTAGCCTTCGCTGTCCGCGACGTTCAAGTCGGCGCCCTTCTCCGCCATGTGGCGAATGACGGCGGGATAGTCACGCAGAGCGGCCATGTGCAGCGCGGTGGTGCCCATGTCGTTGGCGATCGTCGGCTTCACGCCGTGCTCCAGCAGAAAGTCGATCGCGGCAATCGCCTCGTCCTCGGTCGGCCGACGGTCGGCCTCGATGAGCGAAGGAAGCTCGGGCCCCGTCATCACCGCAAGCAGCGTATTGATGCCGCCGCGCTTGTCGTCACGCAGCGAAGCGTCGGCGCCGCCCTCGATCAGCACGCGCATGGCGTCGACATCCGACGACCGTGCGGCGCGGATCAGCGCGAGGTCCGTGATTTTCGGTGGCGGCGGCAGGAACCGCGCATCTCGATCCAGCAACTGCTCCGGCAGGCGATCCATGAGATCGGCGCCGTGAGACAGCATCAACTTGAGCACGTCGAGGGAGCTCGCGGCGCCCGTCGCCACCTGGATATCGCCGACGTAGTTGACTCGGTTGCGCGCCTCGACCACCGCGAACAGCCCGCCGCCGTCCGCCTTCGCACCCGCTTCCACCAGCACCTTCGCCGCATCGAAATGCAGGTTGTCGAGGGCGATGACGACCGGGGGAAAACCCTCCGGGGTCCTGGCGTTGAGATCGGCGCCTGCCTTGATCAGCACTCGCAACGCGGACACGGCACCGTGCCGGGCGGCAAACATCACCGGCGTCAAACCCGCCAAAGGAATTTCCACGAAGTAGCGAACGGCGGGCTTGCGTTCCGGCAGATCATTTACTGGAGTCTTGGCGTTGACGTCTGCGCCCGCGGCAATCAGCGCTGCGGCGACCTCGCCACGATCGTGCGCCGCTGCATACATCAGCGGCGTCTGGCCCTGCCACTGCTCGACGACGTTGACCTTTGCGCCGTGATCGATGAGCAACCGAACGGCGTCCACGCCGCTCGTGCGGGACGCGAGCATCAAAGGTGTTTCACCCTGCGGCAACGCGAGATCGACGGTGGCGCCGGCGTCGATGAGTAACTTCAGCATTCCGGCGTCTGCGCGAAGCGCGGCCTCGTGCATCGGCGCAACGCCGTAGCGATTCGTAAGATTCGGATCGCCCTTCGCACGCAGCAGCGTTTGCACGCTGGCCGCGTCACCGAAATGGGCGGCATAGATCATCGCTGTCGAGCCGTCGGCTGCCTTCGCGTTGGGGTCGGCGCCTGCCGCGAGCAGCGCACCGATGTCCGTTGCCTTGGGTTTCTGCGCGGTGGCCAAGAGCTTCGCGTCGAGCTCCGGTGCAGCCGAAGCACCCAACGACCATACGAGAAGCGACGCGCAAGCCGCGATGCTGGACGACGTTCTCATAGTGCCCCCGAGCCGAAGATGACGATCAGCTTGGAACACTATTGATAATTTGACAAACCGTCAATAACGCACCAGGGGCCGCCCGGAAACCGGGCAGCCCCGCATGGATCAGATCAGCGGCTCACAGCCCTGCCAGGCATTCCTGCCAGAACTGCTTCGTGCCGGTGTGCAGCCGCGCACCGACCTGGCTGATGACCTTATGGCATAGGAACGCCGCCGTGCGCCCGGCCTTCTCCGGCGACAGCCCATGCGTGACGCCGTACAAGAACGCGCCCGCGAACATGTCGCCCGCGCCCGTGAGGTCCTTCGGCGTGGACGGGACGGCCGGGACCTTCACTTCTTTGCCCGCGTACCGAATGAAAGCACCGTGCGGCCCATTGGTTACCACAGCAGACGGCACCACGCTTTTCAGCTTCGCGAAGGCATCCGCCGCCGTTGACGCTCCGGTCACCGCGCAGGCCTCGGTTTCGTTGCAGAAGAAAAGATCGGCACTCTTCAGCGCCTCGCGCAGCGCGTCGCCAAAGACGTTCACGATGAATGCGTCGGAGCAGGTGATCGCGACCTTCGTGCCGCTCTTCTTCGCGACTTCGATCGCCCGCTTGATCGCGGTCTGCCCCGTCTCCGGGTTCGCGAAGACGTAGCCCTCGATGAACAACCAGTCGGCGTTCTCGATGCGATCCGCGTCGACGTGCCGCGCCGCAAGATGGCTCGACACGGCAAGGCAGGTGCGCATGGTGCGCTCGGCATCGGGAGTAATGAGGCAAACGCAGGTGCCCGTGCCCTCGCCGACGATGATCGGGTTACCGATGTCGATGCCGAGCTGTTCGAATTCCCCGGAGTAAAAAAGCCCATAGCGATCGTCGCCCACACAGCCGATGAACGCGGCTTCGCCGCCGAGCTGTGAGAACGCGATGATAGAATTCGCCACCGATCCGCCGCTCACGAGCTTCGGTTCGCGCTTCTGAAAGCGGTCGAGCAAGCCTTTTTGCTCGGCGTGATCGACCAGCTGCATGCCGCCACGCTCGAACCCGAGCGCAGCGAAGTCCTTCTCCGGGACTTCCACGAAAATGTCGACGATCGCATTACCGAGCCCGCAAATCTGAAATTTCTTCATGACTGAACCGATTCCGTTTCGTTGTTGATGGTGAAGAGCGCGCCAGTACCGAGCCCAAGCCAAGCTGGCATCGTGTGGTCGTTGAGTTTGAACGGTAGTCCGGGCTGGACTCGAACCAGCGACCCGTGGACTAAGCGCCGGGGATTCTAAGGCACCAGGAGAACCTGAGCCAGCCGGCGATGGAGCGCTAACCTGAGACCCCGCTTCGGCGGGGTTCCTTTTTGTCACTTCGCGCCGCACGATGCCCTACAGTGCCTCGAATTCGTCGGACGGCCCGGTCGCTGGCGCCGACGTTCACGCGCAAACTGGAGGACCTACCATGACTGAAGAAAAGGCGGAGGCGCTCCGCATCTATCAGCGTCAGGTCGGCACCTTTCATACGCCGCCCGGCTGCGATGATGGGGTGGTGGCACGCAGTTTCGCTAGCAACGACGACTACATCTACGAGTTCGCGCTACGAAAGGCCGACCACGTCGTCACGCTCACCGCCTTTCGACATCCGGGACCTCCGGAGGACGAAAACTCCTGGGCAGCCTCCACCATCACGGCCATGCCGAAGGTCGGGGCACGTGTCGGCGAGCTCTATAGCGGCCCGATAGACAAAGCACCGCAGCCAGGACCGGACCCGAGTGAAGCCTGATCGAAGCACAGACCTCTAGCGACCCCGCTTGATGCGGCCGTATGTGCTGTCCCACCTGACGACGATCGCTCTTATGTGCTCATACGGACGTCGGTAGCCGAACATTCCAAACTCCGTCAGGTGCGGGTGGTTCGCCTTCAGCCATGCGAAGAACTCCCGCGGCCGGTCTGCGCCGTCCGTATAGCGTCGAGCGGGCCACCGTTCATATAGCTGCGCGACTTCTCGCTCGGCGGACGGCGCGTTGGCTGCATGGCTACTCACACCGCGAAAACTAGAGGACGTGACCGCGCCTCTCCGTGCGGCCGCGCACTCAGTTGTCGCGCTTCGAGAGACAGCCTACGGGTAGACGCGCAGTGCCTTCTGAATCGGCAACACTTCAACCTCCCACGAGCGCGCACCGACACTCTTCGTCGCCGTGTAGGTCGCTGTCGTCGGCGAGAGCTGTTTCCAACGGAAACCTTCCATGTCGTCGCTGAGGGAACCCCAGTTGAGCCCAGTCGGATTGAGCCAAGGCGTCTCGAACCGCACGCCATTCGTCACGACCAAAAGGTCGACACCCTCGCGGCGAAATCGCGTGTCCGATCGAAGGGCGTCGAGCACGATCCAGTCGCCAAACACCAGGTAATCCCAGTGCGAGTCTTCGCGAGCTGTGCCGTTGGCCCGGGAACCGAATAGCCACACCTCGCGGACAGCCGGATAAGCCGCCACGAGGTCTGCGACGTAATGGGTAGCTTCAGACTCGGTCAACACGGCACCTCCGAAAGCGCGATAAGTGGAGCGTGCCACACCGCAAATGAGACCCGCGTAGGCGTGCCGCCCGCGGGTGGTCCGATCGGGCTAGACTGAAACTCTTCGCGTCGAGACCATCGTCACGGCACCAGCCGCAGCACGGTGTAGCATTTCGGATCGATGACGCCCGCGCGTGGTAAGCGGTCATTTGTGGTGTGCGAACTCAGACTCTCCTCCTGCCGCGCGCCGGGCGTCATCGCTCATTGCCGGGGCCCGCTGCGAATCACCGCTATCACTAACGTCGCGGGACCGAGACCACGGTCACGCGAGCCGCGGGCGCCTGGTCGTAGCATCAGGGTCACCATGGCCCCACGCAGCCCGCGAATTTTCGACGACGACGATCCGACCGGGGAGGAGCAAGCGCCTCACGACGGCACCGGAATCATCGAGCGCGACGATAGAGGGATGGCACGCTGGGTGGTCGTACCGTCGTCCCGTACGGATCAAACGTTTGACGAGCTCCGAGCGCTCGACAGCGACGCGCTCGCGATCGAAGATGAGACGCCGACACCGCAGCCCAAGCCGAACCCTCAGTCGGGCTACAACCCCTACGACACCGGGCCAGCAAAACCACCGCTAAAGCGCCGCTGACGGTCAGCGGTATGACATTTGGTGGTGGGCCGTGCTGGGTTCGAACCAGCGACCAATGGATTAAAAGTCCAGTGCTCTACCAACTGAGCTAACGGCCCATGCTTCAAATGCGGCTGCGGAACGCGCCGCGGCGGCATTATAGCCGGGCCGGCGCGCAGGGCCTATCGCTGCGAAACGACGTCCGTTCAGGTGCGCCCGCCGTATCGCGTCGGATCTGGCACGCCGGCGGCGGCGAAGCCCTGGCGGCGCAGCCGGCAAGAGTCGCAACGCCCGCACGCGCGGCCATCGCCATCGGCCTGGTAGCACGACACGGTCAGCGAATAGTCCACGCCGAGCTCGGTCCCGCGGCGAACGATGTCGGCCTTCGAGAACGTGACGAGCGGCGCGTCGATGACCAGTGCCCCGCCCTCCACACCGCGCTTCGTCGCGAGCCGCGCGAGCGCCTGGAATGCCGCGATGAACTCCGGCCGGCAATCAGGGTAGCCCGAGTAGTCGACGGCGTTCACGCCGATTACGATCCTGCCAGCGTCGATCACCTCAGCCCACGCAAGCGCAAGGCTCAAGAACACCGTGTTGCGTGCCGGCACGTACGTCACCGGAATCCCCGTGCTCGGCGTCTCCGGCACGGCAATGCTGCGATCCGTGAGCGCCGACCCGCCGAAATCGCCGATCGGCAACGCCATCTCGCGATGTGCAGCAGCCCCGAGCGCCACGGATACGCGCCGCGCGGCCGCGAGCTCCGCGCGATGCCTCTGCCCGTAGTCAAACGCCAGCGTGTAGCACTCGTCCCCACGGCCGCGCGCAATCGCCAGCGCCGTCGCCGAATCGAGCCCGCCCGAAAGCAACACCACGGCACGCGTCATCGTCACTTTCCTGGAACGTTGCCCCAGAGCACCTTGTGCAGCTGCACTTGCAGACGCACGGGTAAAAGATCCGCGAGAATCCAGTCGGCCAGCGTGCCGGCCGAAAGCTCGTCGTGGCTCGGCGAAAAGAAGACGGGGCACGGCACAGGGTGCTTTGCGACGACGTCGCGCGCCCACTCGTAGTCGGCGCGATCGCAGATCACGATCTTCAACGCGTCATGCGCAGTGAGCAGCGGCAGGTTTTCCCAACGGTTGCGCTGCACTTCGCGCGAGCCGGGCGTCTTCAAGTCCACCACGCGCGACACTCGCGTGTCGACGTCCGCAATGTCGATCGCCCCGCTCGTCTCGAGCGACACGTTGAACCCGGCATCGCAGAGCTGCGTGAGGAACGCGGCGCAGCGTGGCTGCGCAAGCGGCTCGCCGCCCGTCACGCACACGTACGGTGTGGCGTGGCGGCGCACTTCGCCTTCGATCTCGTCGAACGTGCGCCACTGCCCGCCCGTGAATGCATACGCCGTATCGCAATACTGGCACCGCAGGGGGCAACCCGTGAGACGCACGAACACCGTAGGCCAACCGCTGAACACGGCCTCGCCCTGAATCGAGAAGAAGATCTCGGTGATTTTGAGCCGCGGCGCGGCGGCTTCCTGCTCCGCCGCGGCGGTCACGCTGCGATCCCGCTACTGCGACAGCAGCTCGAGTCGCTGCGAAGCGAGCCGCGCGGCGGTCGTATCGGGAAATTGCTTCATGACCTGCTGCAGCGACGTGCGTGCCGAAATTTTGTCGCCGAGCTCGCCTTGGCAGTAGCCGATCTTCAGCATCGCGTCCGGCATCTTCGCGGACTGCGGATACTGCGTAGTGACCTTCATGAACTCCGGCAATGCGTCCTTGAACTGCCGGCGCACGTAGTGCGTCTCGGCAAGCCAGTACTGCGCGTTGTCGGCCAGCGGGCTTTGCGGGAACGCGACCAGGAACTCGCGGAAAGCGCGGCTCGCGTCCTCGTACTTGCGCGCCTGAATCAGGTCGAACGCCGCCTGATAGTTCTGCTGATCGCTGCCGTTCGGCCGTGCCGGCGCCGGCGCGGGGGTGCGCGGGGGTGGCGGNNCGGCGGCGGCGCAGCGGCGGCATGCGGCGCAGCTTCGACATTCTGCAGCCGCCGATCGAGATCGACGTACAGCTCGCGCTGCCGGCTGTCGCTGTTCGTGCTGTCGTAGCGCAGCTTGTCGAGCTCGCCGCGCAACGCCTGATTCTCGGAGCGCAGCTTCTCGACCTCGGTCGAGAGCTGGATCAGGCTCTGGTTTTCCATGATCCGCTCGATGCGAATCAGCCGCGCTTCGAGATCGGCCACCTTGAGGTCCGTCGGATTGTCCCTGGCCGCCACGAGCACGGCGCTGTAGCCGCAGCCTACAAACGCGGCGGAAATCAAAACGATCTGCAGATTCTTCATCGGCAGTGACCTCTCGAGATGGCGCGACCGGCGCCGAAGCGCCGGTCGCGGTTCAAAGAACTATCGCGAGTAGACGAGCTCGACGCGGCGGTTCAGGCGCCACGCTTCTTCGGTGCTNNCCCTGCAGCATCAGCACGCGGCGCACCGACTGCGCACGGCGCTCGCCGAGACCGATGTTGTACTCGCGGCTGCCGCGCTCGTCGGTGTTGCCCTCGAGTCGCAGCGTCAACGCGGCGTTCTTGGCCAGGTTCGCGCCGTGCGCGGCCAGCATCGCGTTGAACTCAGGCTTGATCTCGGCCTGGTCGTAGTCGAAGTAGACGACGAGCTGCGTCTGCACGATGCGCGCCTGATCGGCATCGAGCGACGACACGCTGATGCCGCCGCCCGCGCCCGAGCCGGTCGTGTTGGAGCCGCTGCTCGTCGGCGCCGTGCTACCGGCAGAGGAAGTGGCGCCTTTCGTATTGGACTTGCTGCACGCCGTCACACTGAACACGGCCGCAATCAACACAATCCACAGAACGTTCTTCATGGGGGGTAGTCCTTTAGACACTGATTAAAAGAGCATGGGCAATAGAATACTGCATTGCGATTCGTGAGGTTAAGGGCGGGGGAACGGTCCCCATACCGGCTCCCGGACGTCGCCCGCCACGGAAGCGATCTGGGTTTGGATCAGCCCGTCGGTGCTGACCGAGGCCAGCACGCCGCGGCCGTTCTCGCGCGTGGCGTAGATGATCTGAGCCCCGTTCGGCGCGAAGCTCGGCGACTCGTCGAGGCGGCCGGTCGTGAGCACCCGCAGCATGCCGTTCGCGGCATCGACGGCCCCGATTTTGTACGTGTTGCTCTGGCCGTAGACCACGGCGATGGTCTTGCCGTCGGGGGACAGCCGCGGGCGGGCGTTATAGACACCGTCGTAGCTCACGCGCTCGGGGCGGCCACCGTTCACGCTGACACGATATACCTGGGGTCCGCCAGCGCGGTCCGACGTGAAGTACACAGTGCGCCCGTCCGGCGACCAGCTTGGCTCCGTATCGATGGCGTCGTCAGTGGTGAGCTGCTTCAGCTGCTGCGTGGCGAGGTCGAGCGTGTAAACGTCGAGGTTGCCGTTGTCGTGCGACAGTGTGAGCGCGAGCAGGCGCCCATCAGGCGAGAACGACGGCGCGCTGTTCACGCCAGGCCGCGACGACACGCGTTCGCGCGTGCCCGTGCGCAAAGTCTGCACGTATACGGCTGATTGCTGGCCTTCGAACGACACGTAGGCGAGCCTGCGCGCATCCGGCGACCATGCCGGCGACATCAGCGGCTGCGGCGAATCGGCGATCACGCGCGCGTTCTCACCGTCGGCATCGGACACGATCAAACGAAACCGTCGCGTGTTGTCGGCGCGGCGCTCTTCGCTGACGTAGGCGATCTGTGTGCTGAACACGCCGGGGATGCCGGTGATCTTCTCGAAGATCATGTCGGAGATCTTGTGCGCGGTCGCGCGCAGATCGGAGCGGCCGGCCTGAAGCCGGAAGCCCAACGACTGCTCGCCACGCACCACGTCGAATAGTTCGAACACGGCCGTAAAGCGATCCGGGCTGTCCTCGGTCAACTTGCCGATGACGAGGTAGTCGGATTTCAGCAGCCGCCAGCTTTGGAAATTCACCTGCGCCGGCTCCGTGGGCCGCGTCACCATATCGGCGGCGGGCAGTGGCGCGAATCGGCCCGTGCTGCGCAGATCGGCCGTGACGACGGCGGCGAGATCGAAAGCCACGGCGCCGCTGCCCTGCCAGCCGAAAGGCACTACCGCGATCGGTACCGGCCGTGCCGCGGGCTTCGTGATGAGAATGTTGAGCTGTGCGTTCGCCGGCGCGAACCAGGCAAACGTCGCGGCCAGCAGCGTGCTCGCCACGAACCAGCGGCGCCCTTGGGCGGCCGCTCTACCGATCGATGCTGCTACTCCTGGCATCACAACTCCTTATTGCTAGATTTCCGGGCGGAAGCGCACGTTCAGATTGCGCTCGAATAAATTCGGGTTGGGCGGTTTCGGCAGTGGCGATGCGAGCCGCACGGCGGCTTCGATCGAGCGCCTGACGGCGTCATCGCCGTTGCACGAAGCGACATGCACGTCGAGCACGTCCCCGGTTATCGCCTGCGCAACGCTGACCACACAATCGAGGCCGGAAGCGGCCGACAGCGGCCGCGTCCAGTTGCGCTCGATTTTGTCTTGAATCATGCGAACGTACTGATCCATCAACCCCGAGCGTTCCGCCTGTTGCCGGTCGGCCTCGGCCGCCAGCTGGCGCTGCAGATCGTCTTCCGCTTGCTGCTGCTGTTTGCGCGCAACCGCCTGCTTCGCGGCGTCCTCCCGCGCCTTCTGGTCGCGCGCTTGCTTGTCTTTCTGCTCCTGCGCCTGTTTGGTCTTTTGCTCTTGCTCGCGCTTGGCCGCGTCCTCGCGTGCCTTCAGCTCGCGCACCTGCTTGTCCTTGAGCTCCTGCGCCTGCTTTAACTTCAGCTCCTGCTCGCGCTTCACGGTCTCATCGCGCTCGCGCTGCACTTTCTGCTCGGCCTCGCGCTGCTGCTTCTCCTCGCGTTGCTGGCGTTGCTGCTCTTCGCGCACCGCCTGATCGCGCTTCTCGAGCACGCTCTGATCCACGAACGAAGCCTGTATCGGCGCCTGCACTCCGGCCTCGCGCTGCAAGGAAGGCAAGTGAACGCTCAGCGTAAGTGCCGCCACCAGGGCCACATGCAGTGCCACGGAATAGACGACGGCTCCCTTATGCTTGCCCTCGCGGCTCATCACTATCCGTTAGCGTTTCCGCGGCTGCTTGCCGGGGGCTCCGGATGGGTCCGTCAGCAACCCCATCTTCGTCGCGCCGGCCTGCGTCAACAGCGAGCCGCCGAGCACTACGCGACCATACGGCACGGACTGATCGGCCTTCACGAGCACCTGGATCTGCGGATTGCGACGAATCACGGCCGAGGCTCGCTCGACGACTGCCGCATCGTCGATGGCGGTTTCGTTCTTGTCGCCGACGTTCAAGTAGAACTTGCCGTCTTTGTCGATGCTGAGCACGAGCGGCTCGGCGCTGTCGGCCGCCACCGGCTGTGCCGAGGCTTTCGGCAGGTCCACGTTGATTCCCTGCGTCAGCAGCGGCGCCGTGATCATGAAGATGATCAAGAGCACGAGCATCACGTCGATATACGGGACNNGCTCACGGCGCGCCGCGTTGCGCTGGAAGATAGCGGAAAGCTCTTCCATGAACGTGTCGTATCGAACCTCGATGCGGCCCACGCGATCAGCATAGCGATTGAAGAAGATGCCGGCCGGGATGGCGGCGAACAGGCCCATGGCCGTCGCGATCAAGGCTTCGGAGATATGCGGCGCGACGACGGCGATCGTGGCGCTTTGCACATTACCGAGCGAGTAGAACGCGCTCATGATGCCCCACACGGTGCCGAACAAGCCGACGTACGGGCTCGTGCTGCTGACCGTAGCGAGGAACGATAGATTGTTCTCGAGGCGGTCCATCTCGCGCAGCCGCGACACGCGCATCGCGCGACGCGAGCCCTCGATGACCTGGTCCGCACCCAA
>PMCP01000025.1:0-18705 GCA_003155415.1 Gammaproteobacteria bacterium
CTGTGCGCAGACGGTCCCGCGAGGGCCCTCACACACCGACGCCACTCGCTGGGCGCGTCGGCGGGCTCGGGTTGGCGTCGCTCCTCGTCGTGCAAAACCTGATTTCGTCTTTGCGCACGGATGGTAGGATGCGGCGACCGAGCCCTGACGGCTGGCTCGCTTTTATCATCGGTGCATGCCCCGCGAGATTGAGCGTAAATTCCTGCTGAAAGACGACGCGTGGCGCGGTCTTGCTCACCGTCAACAAGCCATGAGCCAGGGCTATCTGGCCGGCACGGAGCGCGCGTCAGTGCGAGTTCGTATCAGCGGCGACCACGCGCACCTGAACATCAAATCTGGTGGGCTCGTCGCGTCGCGGCTCGAATACGAATACGAGATTCCGGTGGGCGAGGCGCGGGAGTTGCTTGCGCTGTGTCCGGGGCCGCTTGTCGAGAAGACTCGCCACTACATCGAGTTCGGCGGCTTCGAATGGGAGGTCGATGAGTTCGGTGGTGCCAACGTGGGGCTGATCGTGGCGGAGCTCGAGCTCGACGCCGAGGACCAGGTGTTTCCGCGGCCCGCGTGGCTTGGCATCGAGGTCACTCAGCTTCGCCGTTACTACAACGTGAGCCTGGTCGAGCACCCCTTCAGCGCATGGACCGACGCAGAACGGCAGCCCTGACGATCACGATCTCGCTCGCAGCGCAGCAGCTTCAGCTCAAGCGCGGGGGCCGGCCGTGGAAAGTCTATTCGGTGTCGACGTCGAAACACGGCGCCGGCGAAGTCAAAGGCAGCCTGCAAACGCCGCGCGGCCGCCACGTGATCCGCGCGAAGATTGGTACGGGCGCGCCGGCGAATGCCGTGTTCCGCGGCCGCCGACCGACGGGCGAGATCTACACGCACGAGCTCAAAGTGCAGTTTCCGGAGCGCGACTGGATCCTCACGCGGATTCTATGGCTCTCCGGCACCGAGGTCGGCAGGAACCGGCTCGGCAATGTGGATACAATGCGCCGCTACATCTATATCCACGGGATGCCGGACAGCGAGCCGCTCGGTGTGCCGGGCTCGATCGGGTGTGTTCGCATGCGCAATGGCGATCTCGTCGAGCTGTTCGATCTCGTTCCTGCGGGAACAGCCGTCGAGATCTCGTAGTGGCAGCTTAAGGACGCATCGTGTCGCTCGGCCCGTTGATGATCGACCTGCGAGGCACCGCCATTGCGGCGGACGAGCACGAATGGCTGCGCTCACCGCTGGTCGGCGGAGTCATTCTGTTCACGCGCAACTTCGAGAGTCTCACGCAGATTCGCGAGCTCGTTGCAGAGATCCACGCGATTCGCCAGCCGCCGCTGCTCGTGACGGTCGACCATGAGGGCGGGCGGGTGCAGCGTTTCCGCGAGCCGTTTTTCAGGCTTCCGCCAATGCGCACGCTGGGCCATCTTTACGACGAAAATCGCGACAGGGCGTTGAAGACCGCCGGCGCGTTCGGCTGGCTCATGGCTGCCGAGTTGCGGGCCGTCGGCATCGACATGAGCTTCACGCCGTGCGTCGACCTCGATCTCGGCCTGTCCGAGATCATCGGCGACCGCGCGTTACACTCGGACCCGAGTGCGGTGGCTGCGTTGGCGCGGCGGTTCACCGCTGGCGCAAAGCGTGCGGGCATGGCCGTCACGGCCAAGCACTTCCCGACGCACGCCGGTGCTCGCAGCGATTCACACACGGAGTTCGCCATCGACCGGCGTAGTTACGACGAGCTTGCCGACGACCTCGCGCCGTATCGCGAGCTGATCCGCTCCGGGCTGCCGGCCGCTATGATTGCGCATGTGAGCTTTCCGGCCGTGGACGCACAACCCGCGAGCCTGTCGAGCTGGTGGATCAAGGATCAGCTGCGCGGTGTGCTTGGATTCAAGGGTGCCGTCATCACCGATGACGTCAGCATGGTGGGCGCGGCCGTCGTCGGACCCGTCGAGCAGCGCGTGCGGCTCGCGCTCGACGCCGGCTGCGATCTCGTGCTGCTGTGCAACTCGCCGGACCAGGTACCTGGGGTGCTCGACTCGTTGAAGGGCTTTGTAAATCCAGCGGCCCAGCTGCGCCTGACGCGTTTGCACGGCCGCGGTACGTTCGACTGGGAGACTCTGCATGCGTCGGCCGAGTGGCAGAAAGCGAGCGCCGCGGTCAGCGCGCTCACCAAGCGACCGAAGCTCCAGCTCGAAGGCTGACGTTGCTGCGCGTGCCAGTGCGGCGCTCGCCGTGCGGCGTCGCGCGCGCCGGCTGTATTCGGCCGCCGAAGTCATGCGGGCAATCAATCGCATGGCTGCGGAGGCCACGTCGCGGTTGAAGCACACGAATCCTGTCGTCCTGGCGGTCATGCACGGTGGTGCGTTCACCGCCGTAGAAATGTGCAAGCGTTTCGACTTTCCGCACGAGTTCGACTACGTGCACGTGACTCGATACAGCGGAGGAGTGGCGCCGGGCGAGCTCACGTGGCGGGTAAGGCCGAGCGCGGATCTCGCGGGACGCACGGTTCTCGTCGTCGACGACATTCTCGATCGTGGCCACACGCTCCGCGCGCTGAAGGCGGAGCTCACGCGCGTGGGCGTCGCGAAGCAGTACACCGCGGTACTCGTGCAGAAACGTGTGGCGAACGCCGGCCGCCGTCCGCGAGTCGACTTCTCGGGTTTGACGATTGATGACGTCTACGTTTTCGGCTGTGGCATGGATTACTCCGGTTACTGGCGAGAGCTGCGCGGTCTGTACGCCATCGACGCAAGCACGGATGAGTGACACCTGCGCGCTGATCGTCGGCAGCGGCTTCGAGCGGCTTGGGCTCGAAGTAGTGACGCGCAGCCCGACGAAGACGCCCTACGGCGAGCCGAGCAGCCCGGTGCTCACGGTGCGGATTGGCACCGAGCGTGTTGCGTGCATCGCGCGCCACGGCGAGGGCCACGCGTTTGCGCCACACGAAATCAACTACCGCGCGAATCTGTGGGCGCTGCAGCAACGCGGCATTCGCACATGCATCGGCGTGAATACCGTCGGCGCGATCGCTGACGGTCTTTTGCCCGGCGACTTGGCCGTTCCGGACCAGCTGATCGACTACACCTCGGGGCGTGTCGCCAGTTTCGGCGGTGCTGGCGCACCGGTCGTGCATGCCGAGTTCGCCGAGCCATTCTCGCCGGTGTTACGCGGGCGGATTGCCGTGGCGATAGCGGACTGCGGCTACCCGCCGCATGCGGGCACTTACGGCGTCACACAGGGGCCGCGGCTCGAGACGGCGGCCGAGATCAACCGCATGCATCGCGACGGCTGCGCCATGGTGGGCATGACGGCCATGCCGGAAGCCGTGCTGGCGCGCGAACTTGGCGTCGACTACGCGATTTGCGCCGTCGTTGTGAACTACGCCGCCGGCCGCCGCGCGGACGTCGGGTCCATCGACGTCCAGATCCATAAGTTCATGGCGGCCGGGCTGGAGCGTCTCGCCACCGTTCTCGGCAGGCTATTCGACGGTTCCCGCCCCTGGGCATTGTGATGCGCTTCATAGACCGGTTGGGACCGTCTGATCGAACATAATCGGCATGGAAATCGGCAGGGACGCACGCGGTATCAAATCCCTGAGCCGCCACTTTCTCGAGCAAGTCGTTGCCTTGAGTTCGGAAGGTATCCTGGTGGTCGATGCCCAGGATTCGAGTCTGCCCGTCGTGTACGCCAACTCTGCGTACGAGGACCTGACGGGTTACTCGACCGCCGAACTCGCGGGCCGTCCTTGGTCGATGCTGCGGCGCGAAGCGGATAACGATCCCGAGCTGCAACGACTGAAGGTAGCGATCGGCCGTGCCGAGGCCTGCCGCATCACCATCGCCGATCTGCGCAAGGACGGCAGCGCGTGGATCGTTGATGTCCACGTCGCGCCACTCACGAACGCGCGTGGCGACATCCGTTACTTCGTCTGTGTGCACAACGCTGCCGCGGCGGGCGTGGTCGCACGCGGTCAAGAAACAGCGGCGACCGTCGAGGCTGGCGACAACAACGGCGAGCTTACGCTGCTGCAGCGTGAGCTCGGCCGAGCGCGACAGAAGATCGCAAACCTCGATCGCGTCGATCCCACGACCGGACTTTTGCGGTTTGGCTACTTCCAGGAAACGCTACGTCGCGATCTTTCCATCGCGCGACGCGACAAACGCTTCGTAACGCTGCTCGTATTCGAGATCGTCGAGCTCGATGTGTATCGCCAGACGTTCGGCAGCAAGGCCGCGGATTCGTGCCAACGCATGATCGGTGCGCAGATCATGCGCACATTGCGCCGCGCCGGCGATCTCTGCGCGCGCTACGACGAACAGACGCTCGTAGCCGCCGTGATTGGCCAGACGCCGGACGATGTGCATCATCTCGTGGAGCAGATCGCCGACAACGTGCGTCAGCTCGGGCTACACAACCCGCGCGCGCGGTTGGGGCGCCACATCTCGGTTCGGCCATTACCGATCGGTTGTCCGCCCGGTACACAGGACGACGCGGAAGCGCTCGTCACGCGCGCGCTGGCGGAGCAGCGTTCTGGCACGCGTGTTACAACGCCGAAAACACAGGCGTCAAGCCGCGGGTCGGCGGCCGGCTGAACCCGAATTGGTGGGTTGCACGGGCGTGACCTTCACCAGTACACCGAACGCAGGGTGATCGAAGTAGTGCAGCTCGCCGCTGCGCGTTTGCCGTTCCGTGACGAGGCGATAGCGCGGCGCGAACGTAACCTCGCGCAACTCGCCAGCCGCCGGCTCCGGTGTCGCGGTGCCCGCCGCGGCGCCATCCTGGTACGAAATGTCCAGGTTCACGTGCAGGAAGCGGCTGAGATAGACCCGCACAGTGCCGCGCGGATTTATGACGCCGAGCAAACTCAGGTCGAACGGCTTGGCCCGGTCTTCGGGTAAGCCTGGTTGCACCCAGCCGGCATGCAGCACCGTACGGTAGGCGCCGCCATTCGTGAGTTTGCGGTACTCCGCGTTCAGCTGTAGCTGATCGGGCGCCAGCAACCGAAACGCGAGCGGGTCTTCCGCGGGCGCGGCATCCGGCGGGGCGGGGGCGGCCTGGTCTGGAATCAACGGCGGGCTCGGCTCCACATAGAGCGGCACGTCGAGCAACGATTCGTTCTGGTTCGCGCGGAGCGGCGTGAGTTCCTGCGGGAAGCGTTCCTCGCCGGCATCGAACTCGCGGTGTGCGAACACGATGATCTCGACCTGATACTGCGGGGGCGCCGGTGTTGCCCTCGGCTGCGCGAGCACGGGCCCGCCGCAGGCCGTTGCAATCAACGCGGCGAACGAGACAACGTGAAGGTTCATGCCTGCAGTATAACGCGCGGCCGAGATCAGGCCGCGGCGGCCGTGAGGTTAGCCGGCGCCAGGCGGCGCAATAGCTTCTCGACGGCCGGCAGGCGTTGTTCCGGCGTCTCGAGCTGCCAACCGAAACGTAGCTTGTACGGTCCATCGAGTCGGTAACGCTTGGGCTCGCCTTCGATCAGCTTCAGCAGCTTCAGCGGCTCGATCTTCGAGCGCTCGGCGAAACGTATGTTGCCGCCCTCTGCACCGGCCTGGATCTTGGCCACGCCGAGCTGCTGCGCGAGCAGCTTCAGCGACGTGATTGCGAACAGCGTTTTCAGCGGCGGCGGCAGCAGTCCGAAGCGGTCGATGAGCTCCACCTGCAACTCGTCGAGCTCCGCGTTCGAGCGCGCGTTCGCGATGCGTTTGTAGTGCACGAGGCGCATGTGGACATCGGGCATGTAGTCCTCGGGGATCAGCGCGGCGAGGCCAATTTCGATCTCGGGGCCGTGCGTGAACGGATCCTCGAGGTCCGGCTCGCGTCCTTCGCGCAGGGCGGCCACCGCGCGGCCCAGAAGCTCGTTGTACAGCGTGAAGCCGATGGCGTGGATCTGGCCGCTCTGGCCC
The DNA here is from genome assembly GCA_003155415.1 of Gammaproteobacteria bacterium. Taxonomy (GTDB): domain Bacteria; phylum Pseudomonadota; class Gammaproteobacteria; order Steroidobacterales; family Rariloculaceae; genus FEN-1219. The sequence continues at coordinate 5,904 of PMCP01000025.1, forward strand.
TCGCCGAGCAATTCGCCCGCGCCGCGGATTTCGAGATCGTGCGTGGCGAGTGTGAAGCCGGAGCCCAAGTCCTCGAGCGACGCGATGGCCTCGAGCCGCTTCACAGCGTCGGGCGTCAGGGCGCGCAGCGGCGGCGCCAGCATGTACGCGTACGCCTGATGATGTGAACGGCCGACACGTCCGCGTAGCTGGTGCAGCTGCGCGAGGCCGAGCATGTCCGCGCGATCGATGATGATCGTGTTGGCTGTCGGAATGTCGATGCCGCTCTCGATGATCGTCGTGCAGACGAGCACGCTGAATTGGCGATGATAGAAATCGAGCATTACCGTTTCGAGCTCGCGTTCAGACATCTGGCCGTGGCCGACGCGAATCTCGGTCTCTGGCAACAGCTTGCGCAGATTTGTCGCGACGCCTTCGATGTTCTCGACGCGGTTGTGCACGAAGTAGATCTGCCCGCCGCGACGCAGCTCGCGCAGCACGGCTTCGCGAATCTGCCGGTCGCTCCACTCGCCGACGAAGGTTTTGACGGCCAGACGAGCGGCCGGCGGCGTCGCGATGATGGACAGGTCGCGCAGGCCGCCGAGCGTCATGTTCAGTGTGCGCGGAATCGGCGTGGCCGTCAGCGTGAGCACGTGAACCTCTGCGCGCAGGCGCTTCAAGCGTTCCTTGTCCTTAACGCCGAAGCGATGCTCCTCGTCGACGATCACGAGCCCCAGGCGTTTGAAGCGCATGCTGCTCTGCAGCAGCTTGTGAGTGCCGATCACGACGTCGACATTGCCGTCCGCGAGCCCGGCCATTGCGCCCGCCGTCTCGGTGCCGCTGCGAAAGCGCGACAAGAGTTCGATGCGCACCGGCCAATCGGCGAAGCGGTCCTGGAACGTGCGAAAGTGTTGATCGGCCAACAGCGTCGTCGGCACGAGCACAGCCACCTGGTAGCCGGCTTGCACGACGGCGAATGCGGAGCGCAGTGCAACCTCGGTCTTGCCGAAACCGACGTCGCCGCACACGATGCGGTCCATGGGTTGCCCACTGTTCAAGTCCTTCAGCACGCGGTCGATCGCGGTCTGCTGGTCCTCCGTTTCCTCGAACGGGAACTGGAGCGAGAAGCGTTGGTAGCTGCTGTCGTCGAACGCCATCTTCGTTCCGGTGCGGGCGGCACGCTGCGCGTACAGATTCAGGAGTTCGGCCGCCGTGTCGCGCGCCTGGACCGCAGCCTTCTTTTTGGCTTTGGCCCACTGATCCGTGCCGAGCCGGTGCAGCGGTGCGTCCTCGGCCGATGCGCCTGTGTAGCGCGTCACGAGGTTCAGGCTCTGCACCGGAACGTAAATCTTGTCGCCGCCCGCGTACTCGAGTAGTAGGAATTCAGTCAGAAGGCCATCGACGTCGAGCGTCGTAAGCCCGCGATAGCGGCCAACCCCGTAGTCTTCGTGCACGACGGGCGCGCCGACGTGCAGATCCGTCAGCTCGCGAATCACGGATTCCGGGTCGCGCGCACGGCGCTTGCGCTGGCGTTGCCGCGGCCGCTCTAACCCTAAGTCCGTGGAGGTGATCAAGCGCAGCTTGCGCGCGCCAATCCGTAGTCCGTCGCCGATCTCGGCGACCGTCACTCCCAGCGATGCGGTGCCGGCGACGAACTCGCGCCAGTCGCCATAGACGTGCGGGGCGTACCCGCGGCCGCGCAACAGCTCGAGCAACATCTCGCGATGGCCCGGCGAAGATGCTGCGAGCAACGTACGGTCCCCGTCGCCGGCCGTGAGCCAGCGCTCGATCCGATCGTCCGTCGGCGCGATACCGCCCGCCAGTGCGTGCGTCGCGCCGGCGTTGGCGGTGTCCGCGTCGGGCGAGGCGTGCGAGAGCAACGTCAGCGTCGGTAGTACATCGATCCGCGCTCGCAACTCCGCAGGAGAGAAGAACGCCTGGGTCGGTGCCAGAATCGGCCGTTCGATGTCGCCGCGCAGCTGCTCGTAGCGGTCTTCGATGAGCTGCCAGCCCGCATCGAGACCTTCGAGCGCGTCGCCGACAATGATGAACAACGTGTCGTCGCCCAAGTAGTCGAATAGCGAGCTCGTGGCTGTGAAGAACAGCGGCAGGTAGTACTCGATACCGGCTGGCAGCTGCGCGTCGGAAATCATCCGATAGACGGGGCAGCGGCCTGGCTCAACGGGGAACAGATCGCGGAAGCGCTCGCGAAACGACTTGATTGCGGCATCGTCGAACGGGAACTCGCGCGCGGGCAGTATCTCGATTTTCTCCTGCTTGCCGGCCGAGAGCTGTGTTTGCGGATCGAACGTGCGCAACGTCTCGATCTCGTTGTCGAACAGGTCGATTCGCACGGGCGCATCGCTGCCGGCCGCGAAGACGTCGAACACCGCTCCGCGCACGGCGAAGTCACCGGGCTCGGCCACCTGCTCCACACGTAGGTAGCCGTGGCCGGACAGGCGTTTGATCATCGCTGCGTGCTCGAACTGGTCGCCGATTTTGAGGTGCAGCGATCGAGACACGATGAAGTCCGGCGCCGGCAGGCGCGCGAGCAGCGCGCCGGCTTCTACGACCAGCGTCTCGCGTTCGCCGCGGGCCAGCCGGTACAGGCAGCGCAATCGGTCGGCCAGGAGGTCCTGCGGCGGGGAAATCGGCTCGTAGGGCAGGGTCTCGTAGTCGGGGAAGCGATGCGCGCCGCGGCTGCCGAAGAACATAAGCTCGCGCTCGAAACGCTCGGCGTCGGCCGCGGACCCCGCTATGACGCACACGGGCCCAGCGTGCCGCGCAGCGGCTTCTGCTGCGGCCAGGCTCAGCGCGCTGCCGTGCAGTTCGGCCCAGGCGCGCCGCGGTACCGTGGTGTTCGGGAGGGGGAGGTCCGGCAGGACGAGATCGCGTTGCATGGTCTTCGAGTCGAGCGAGATTTGGCGNNGCCCCGGCCCGGTATTACTTTTGGTATTACGGGTTTCCAAAGCCACTGGCGGAGGAAGGGTTGCGGTCGGTCTGAAGAAATAGCGATCGAGAGAATACCCGGAAGCCGCCACCAAACCTGGCGGCTTTTTTGTGCCGCTGGGAAACGCGGGCCAGTAGGGACTGGAGAAACTGTATGCCGCCCGATACCGATGACTTACGCATCCGCAGCTTCGCGCCGCTGTCCTCGCCAGCCGAGCTGCTGGGCGAGTTGCCGTGCACTGAACTGATCTCGACCAACGTCGCGAACGCGCGACGCGCGCTGCACGCGATTTTGCACGGCGAGGACGATCGCCTTGCGGTTGTGATCGGCCCGTGCTCGATTCACGATCCCGTCGCCGCCATGGACTACGCGCAACGGTTGCGGCCGCTGCGAGAATCACTCAAGGGTTCTCTCGAGATCGTCATGCGCGTGTATTTCGAGAAACCGCGTACGACGATCGGCTGGAAGGGGCTTATCAACGATCCCGATCTCGACGGCAGCTTCAACATCAACAAGGGTCTGCGCCTCGCGCGCCGTCTGTTGTGTGAGATCAATGAGCTCGGCTTGCCGGCCGGCGTTGAGTACCTCGATACCATTTCGCCGCAGTACATCTCGGATCTCGTCGCATGGGGCGCAATCGGTGCGCGCACGACCGAAAGCCAGATTCATCGCGAAATGGCATCGGGTCTGTCGTGCCCGGTGGGCTTCAAGAACGGCACGGACGGCAACGTAAAGATTGCCGTGGATGCCGTGGGCGCGGCGTCGCACCCGCATCATTTTCTGGCCGTGACCAAAGAGGGTCGGGCAACGGTGGCGGCCACTGCCGGGAATCCGGATGGGCACGTGATCCTGCGTGGCGGCAAAACGCCGAACTATGGCCCTGACGACGTTGCCGCGGCGTGCAAGATGCTTGAGCAGGCCGGGCTCCCCGCCCGCCTGATGATCGATGCGAGCCACGCGAACAGCTCGAAGCGCCCCGAGAATCAGCCCGCCGTTGTGGGTGAGATCGCGACGCAGCTCGAGCGCGGCGAGCGGCGTATCGTCGGTGTCATGGTGGAAAGCCACATCGCAGCCGGCCGCCAAGAACTGGTGCCCGGCAAACCTCTGGTGTATGGCCAGAGCATCACGGATGGATGCATCGACTGGGCAAGCTCCGTCGGCGTGTTAGAGCGACTCGCGGACGCTGTGCAAGCGCGACGGCGCGCGCGGGCCAACGCGGCGTAGCGGAGCTGGAGCATGCACATCGGCCCGTACGCCATCGAACCCAAAGTGATTCTCGCGCCGATGGCGGGTGTCACGGACAAGCCATTCCGCTTGCTGAGCAAACGGCTCGGCGCCGGCTATGCCGTGTCGGAGATGACGACGTCGGACCCGCGGTTGTGGCGCACGCGCAAAAGTCGCCAACGGCTCGATCACGAGGGTGAGCCGGCGCCGATCGGCGTGCAGATCGCCGGCGCGGATCCGGCGGCACTAGCCGCGGCAGCGCAACACGCGGTCGAGCACGGTGCGCAGATCGTCGACATCAACATGGGATGTCCCGCGAAAAAGGTCTGCAACGCATGGGCGGGTTCCGCATTGTTGCAGGACGAAGCTTTGGTCGCGCGAATCCTGAGTGCCGTCGTGCGCGCCGTGGCCGTACCGGTCACGTTGAAGATCCGCACCGGCTGGAACAGCGCGAACCGGAATGGCGTGGCCGTCGCGCGCATCGCGGCGGATTCGGGTGTCGCCGCGCTCGCCGTGCACGGGCGTACGCGCGACATGCTGTACACGGGTCAGGCGGAGTACGAAACGATCGCGGCCATTAAGCAGGCTGTGCGAATTCCCGTGATCGCGAACGGCGACGTAACTTCGGCGGCAAAAGCGCGAGAAGTGCTGGCGCGCACGGGCGCCGATGCGTTGATGATTGGTCGGGCGGCGCAGGGGAGGCCGTGGATCTTTCGCGAGATCGCCCACTTCCTCGCAACGGGAAGCGAGTTGCCCCTGCCGTCACCGCATGAAGTGTGCGAGATCCTGCTCGGGCACGTGCGCGCGCTGCACGAATTCTACGGCGAACCCGCCGGTGTGCGCATCGCGCGCAAGCACCTCGGCTGGTATGCGAAGGATCGACCGGAGAACGCGGCATTCCGCGACGTCGTGAATCGCGCCGAGACGGCCGCGGACCAGCTGCAACTGGCGGCCGACTACTTCGGTGCGCTCGAGACGGTAGGTTGTGTGCCTGCGCTGAGCGTCGCGGCGTAGCCGCCGCCGATCGCGTCTTCGCGTTCGTAGACCACCGCAATGTTCCGGCTGGCGGCGAACGACACGGCCCATTCGAGCGCCGCTGAATGCGACAGCGGTACCGAATGGCCGAGCGTCACGATTTTCCAACGCGGTCTCGCGCTCGTGGTCTGGCTCGACACATGCTCTATCGTCGTGACCGGTTCGCCGTCGCCGTCGAAATGAGTTTCGACGAGCAGGAACGCCGGATCGACGTACGATTCCCCCGGATCAAGAGCCTTCAAAATACGGACTTCGGTAGCCTTCATAGTTGTTCTTCGTAGCACCAGCCGCGGCACCACTATCGCGCGAATCGGGCGCGCACAACGGCCGTTTAGACATAAACGGCAGGAAGGACGGCTATTTTGTCGTGTCGGCTGCCCCAGGGCGGGGCATCAGCCCGATTGGCGTGCCGAGGACAGTCCGCCGAAACGCCGGTCGCGGCGCGCGAATTCGCGAAGCGCCGCTTCGAACGCGGGTTCGTCGAAGTCTGGCCAGAATGTGTCGGTGAACACGAGTTCGGCGTAAGCACACTCCCAAAGCATGAAGTCGCTAAGGCGCTGTTCGCCGCCCGTCCGGATCAGAAGATCGACGGGCGGACCGACTTCCGCGTGCATGGCGGCGGCGAGATGTCGCTCGAATTCTTCGGGTGAACACTCGCCGCGCATGCGTGCGGCGGCACCGGCGATCGCCGCCTGCGCGGAGTAGTCGATGGCGAGACGCAGGTGCAGGCTCGAGCCGTTTGCCGTGATGCGTTCTGTGTGTTCGATCGTATTCACGAGATCGCGGCTGAGCCGATCGCGCCTTCCAATCACGCTCAGCCGAACACCGTTGTCGAGGCAGCGCGCGGTTTCGCTAACGAGATAGCGTTTCAGCAGGCGCATGAGACTCGAAACCTCGAGCGTGGGTCGCGACCAGTTGTTCGATGCGAACGCGTAAAGGGTCAGGACTTCTACTACGTCGCCGCGCGTCGCGGCTTCGACTATTTTCCGCACGGTCTTCGCGCCCGCGCGATGTCCCGCCGTACGTGGTAACCCACGCCGTTCGGCCCAGCGGCCATTGCCGTCCATGATGATCGCGGTATGCATGAGAATCTCTAAGTGCCTTTGGCTGCGTGGATCAGGGCTTCCATGTGTTCAAGGTGGCGCGCGAACATCCGCTTACCCTTGGCGGTCAAGCTGAATTCGGTCTTTGGAACGCGCGCAGCGAATTTCTTCTTGCAGGTAACGTAGCCTGCGTCTTCGAGCTTGCGAGCATGAATGCTCAAATTACCGTCCGAGGTCTGCAGCAGCTCTTTGAGCTCGCCGAAGCTCATGCTCCGATTCACGCTGAGCGCGCTCATGATGCCGAGTCGAACGCGTTCGTAGATGAGGCGATCGGCTTCGCCGGTCTCGCGATCAGCGAAATAGCCGGCGACAGCGCGCAACCGCTGCTGCTCCGGAGCCGCCGGGACCGCGCCTTGCCGCTTCGTCAGGGCTTTAGCCACCGTGACGCCTCACGATGGCGGCGCCGAGCGCCAGATGAATGCCGCCGAACCCGAGCGCGAGCACGACATTCGCCGAGCCCGGCGGTAACCAAAGCGTGGCCGTGCCGAGCGCCATGAATGCCACGCCAGCGGTGAACACCGCCGGAACTGCGAACAACCCGCACGCTGTGAGACCTGTGCCATACAACAGCAACCAGGCGCCTGTGATCAGCTCGCGGTCGACACGACCAACGAGCGCGGCGGTGAGAATTGCGCCGGACAAGAATGCCGGTGCCAGCGTCATGAAGAATCGTCGCGCCACGGCGCGCCGGAGGCTCAAGCCCTGGGCATGAGCCTTCTGCTCCATGAAGTACAAGGCGAGCGCGCATGCAACGACAGCTGCGCCAACCCAGACCGCCAGCCAATGCGGGGCCAGCGGCGGATAGGTCTCGGCGGAGACCGCCGCGAGGGCTGTGATGCCCATCGCGATGCAGCCTTTGCCGGGCACGGTGGTGAAGGTGTGCGCCGCCTCGATCGTACGACGGATGTATTGCAGGTTTTCGACGGCGCCCGAGTCGATCGGCGTAGGGCCTGTTTCGCGAGGACGATTCGGGGTTGCACTCATCGTGACTGCCTAAGGTAACCGCGCCGCGGTTCCTGTCAAGTACTTTGCATCACAAAGTCTGGCTCGTATGTGAACTGCCTCGCAGAACGAATGTCTTCTCAGTTGCGGAGGCCTTCGGCTTTGAAGGCCGCGACTACGGCAGGCCGAGTCAGCACGCGCTCCATGAACGCGGTGACGTTTGGCAGATCGCTCAGGTCCACCTTCACGAGCCTGGCCCAACGCGTGACGTTGAAAAGGTACGCGTCTGCCGCCGTGAAATCGTTGCCTGTCAGGTAATGCTTGCCCGCGAGCTCATTGGCGATCCACTCGTATTTCTTACGCAGCGAGGCGGCGAAAACCGTCTTCACGCTGGCGTCGAGTGTCGGGTTGAACAACACGCTGAAGGTTTTGTGAATCTCGGAGTTGATGTAACCCTGCCATTCCATGACGCGATACCGCGGCATCGTACCGGCGGCCGGCATCAGATCGGTTCTACGCGCTGCATCACAGATGTACTGGCAAATCACCGGCCCTTCGCTCAGGCGTTCGCCGCTATCGAGCTCGAGCAACGGCACGTAGCCTTTGGGGTTGATCGCGTAGTAGTCGGCATCGTGCTCGGTGCGATGAGTGGCGGAGTCCATGCGCTCGAGCGTGAAGGGTAGGGCGGTTTCGCGCAAAAGGATGTGCGGTGTCAGCGAGCAAGCGCCGCGTGAGTAGTAGAGTTTCACGAATGATTTCCGTTCGCGGGCGTCTAGTGGCCGTCGCCCTTACTGTCGGTGATGCGGTCGGTGATGGCGAACAGCACGCCCGATACGACGAACGTAATGTGTATACCCACCTTCCAGCTCAGCTGGTACCAAGTGAACTCGTCGAGGTTGATGAACGCTTTCAACAACTCGACCGCGGAGATTGCGACGATGGCACCAATCAACTTGATCTTGAGGTCGGAGAAACCCACCTTGCCCATCCAGGCGGGGCGGTCCTCGTGCTCGCCCGTGCCGATTTTCGAGACGAAGTTCTCGTAGCCGCTAAAGCCGATGATGAGCAACAACGCGGCGATCAGCGACGAGTCGACGAGCGTAAGAATGTTGATGATCATCTCATCGCCGGTGAGCGAGAACATGCCGGTCGCGAGTGCCCACAGCTGCTTCAGGAACTTCACGAGTAGCGCGATGATCGCGAGGATCAGGCCAACGAAGAAGGGTGCAAGCAGCCATCGGCTGCGGAACACCAGCGATTCCAACGCTGCTTCAACCCTACTCATTGGTATTCTCTGCCTAGGTGCGGCGATTCGGCGGCGGCGACTATAGCATTGGGCCGAACGAGGCCGCAGCGGGTGCTACTTGATGCCGACGACCCTGAACGCGCCCGTCGGCGTGTCGGAGCTGCCCGCGTCGACGTGCAACACGCGGTTGCGGCCGGACTGCTTGGCTCGGTACAGCGCTTCGTCCGCCGCTTGAATCAAACCGGCGAGGCTTCGTTTGGTTCCGGGCGCCGCGATCGCCGAGCCCACGCTCACGCTGACTACCTCCGCTGCGGCGGAGTACGAATGGGGAATGCCGAGCGCCAGCGTCTCGCGGCGGATTTGCTCGGCCAGGACGGCGGGATCTGTTCCGGACGGCGCGTACAGCACGAGCGCGAACTCCTCGCCGCCGTAGCGCGCGCAGAAATCGAGCGGCCGTTTCGCCGCGCGCGCGAGAATCGTCCCCACCAGGCGGATGCAGTGATCGCCCGCCTGGTGACCGTAGTGGTCATTGAACAATTTGAAGTGATCGATATCGACCAGAATCATCTGCAGTGACTCTGCGTCGCGCTGCGCTTGCTGCCACAACCGGTTCGCGAGCGTGTCGAACATCCGCCGGTTATACAGCCCGCTCAACCCGTCGCGCTCGGCGATATTGTTCAGGATTTGCCTTTCGATGAAGTTCGTTCGCAACAACCGCTCCACGCGCAGCGCTGACAGCACGGCCATCAAGCCTGTGGCCACGAGCACGGTAGCCGCGAACACGAGGTCCGCTGTTGGCACGCGGAGGAATAGACCGACGCCCAGGAAAGCCACCACCAGCCCCACTGCTACCGTCACCACGCCGCGGAACAGCAGGCCCACGAACAGCGTTGCGTATACGATCACGAGGACGTCGCCCATCTGGAACAGCGGGTTCCCGGATGCGGCGGCGAGCGCGCTTATCCACATTACGCTGACGCCATGAACCAGGATCGCCACGGTGGTGATCTGCTGAAAATAGCGTTGCAGCGGTTCCAGGAACGTCGCTGCGAGTATCAGTGCGAGTGCCGGGCACGCGACGCCGATGCGCAGCACGTAGATCGGTTGCAGCACCGACTCGGAGAACGGCGTCATGGCGCCCAGCATGTTGATCGCAGTCATCACGACGATCAGGCCGAGGTAGATCGCGGTCGACGCGCGTGTGCGCGGCAGGTTGCGAGCGAGATGCCATCCGCGGAATTGCAGTTCGTCGGGCGCGGAAAACCGCAGACGCTCTACGGCGCGCTGGGTTTCCTCGTCGATCAAGGTGGCCTCTTCGACTGCCGAGTGCCGCACGGCCTACCACTCCTTCCGGTAATTGCAGTCTCTAAGCTTACACAGTCTGCCGCGGCTGCCTTCCAACGGTGCGTCCCGTTCGTGATGGGGTTCGCACTCGAGGGCGCGGAGCCCCGCCTTCACAAGCCAAGCCCCAGGAACCACTCTTCGAAACATGCCCGGCCGCACCGCTCGAGTTCCGCGCTGAAACGTTGCGTGTCTGAACGCAGTTGCGGGACGCTGACCGCCGGTGTGCCGGCGATCTCGCATGCGTGCCCCACGAACCAGGCTTCGAGCGGCTGGCCGTACGCTTCCGCGTGGAACTGCAGTGCGAGCGCATGACGGCCGGCAGTGAACGCCTGGTTGCGGCAGGCGGGAGTGGAGGCGAGACGCACGGTACCGGCGGGGAGATCGAACGTGTCGCCATGCCAGTGCAAAACCGGGGTGGCGAGATGACGGAGGCAAGAAGAGGCGCCTTCGCTCGTGAGCTCGAGCGGCGCCCAGCCGATTTCCTTCACACCGGACGCGTAGACGCGCGCGCCGAGCGCCTTCGCCATCAGCTGGCTGCCGAGGCAGATGCCGAGCGTGGGCCTGCCGGCGGCGAGCCGCCGCTGCAGCAGCGCAATCTCTGCGTCGATGAACGGATAGCGGTCGTTCTCATAGACGCCGATCGGCCCGCCGAGCACCACCAGCAGGTCCGGTGTGAGTGCATCGAGCGTGCTTAAGTCCGCGATCGGCGCTTCGACGTAGCGGATCGTATGCTTGCGCTCTGCGAGCAACGGGCCGAGCAAGCCCAGATCTTCGAACGGCACGTGGCGAAGGGCGAGCGTTTGCAGCACGACGTGTATGCTCTTTCGAGGAGAGCTTCGATGGTACACGAGATCTGGCAATGCCCTGACGGCGCGGTGGCCGCGCTCGTGCTCGCGCATGGTGCGGGCGCGGGAATGCGACACCGCAACATGCAGGCGATTGCCGATGCGTTTGCGTTGCGCAACATTGCGACGCTGCGTTTCGACTTTCCGTTCATCGAAGCGGGGCGCAAGCGTGTCGATCCGCCGGCAGTTGCCACGGCAAGAATCGCAGCCGCATTTCGCAGCGCGGGCGAGCGCACCCACTTGCCGCTGTGGCTCGGCGGGCATTCGTTTGGCGGGCGCATGGCGTCGCACGCAGTGCTGACCGAAGCGATCGCGCCTGCGGGGCTCGTGTTCTGTTCGTTTCCGCTGCATGCGGCGGGCAAGCCGGGCGCGGAGCGCGCGCGTCATCTCGAGCAGATTCGTCTGCCAATGCTGTTCCTGTCGGGCACTCGCGATGCGCTCGCGACACCGGCGTTGCTCGAGCCCTTGGTGCAGGCCTTGCCCACGGCGAAGCTACACTGGCTCGACACTGCCGATCACGGCTATCGCGTGTTGCAACGCGAACGAAATGGCAAAGGCAGCGTGTTCGACGAGATGGCGGTGGCGGCGAGCGCGTTCGTCGGCACGCACTAGCCGCACTTGTAATCGCGGATTGCAACCAAGGGTTTCGCGGCGGAGAATCGCTGAAGCACGCGGCCGCAGAAGCCGCGGCTCACGACGAAGGGGGACAGCATGCTCGTCAGGCTGAAAGCGGCTGCTTGCGCGCTCGCGATAGCCGTCGTCGGCGCGGGTTGCAGCCGGCCGTCCACGGATTCCGAGTTGGCTCCGCTGCGTGCGCACATTGCCGCGCTCGAGCAACGCAAGACGTTGCTCGAGGACGTGAACGCGATCGAGCGGCTCCAGGGCGCGTACGGCTACTACCTCGATCGCGGGTTGTGGGACGACGTTGTGAATCTGTTCGCCAACGAGAGCACGATCGAAGTTGCGCTCGACGGCGTGTACGTCGGCAAGCAGCGCGTGCGCGAATATCTGTACGCACTCGGTGGCGGTCGTCAGGGGCTCGCCGCCGGCGTGCTCGACGAGCATTTGCAGGTCATGCCCGTCATCTCCGTTGCGGCCGATGGCCTTACGGCAAAGGCGCGCTGGCGCGGCATCGTGCTGAACGGGAAGCAGGGCGGCGATGCGTTCTGGGGCGAAGGCCCGTACGAAAACGAATACGTGAAGGAAGGCGGCGTCTGGAAGATCAAGACGCTGCATTGGTACCAGGCGCTGTTCGCGCCATACGCGGGCGGCTGGCAGAATCAGCCCGACCCGACGCTCGGCAAGCGCGTGTCGAGCACATTGCCGCCGGATCGGCCGCCCTCCGTCGACTACAAGACGTGGCCGGATACTTACGTGCCGCCGTTCAGTTTCCCAAACCCCGTGTCCAAATACGTCGCGAGCGAGTAGGAGGCCACGTGCGTAATTCATCTCGCTCGCTGTGGATGTTGCTCGCCGGCGGCACGGTGGCGATCGTGTTCCTTGCCACGCACGCGCCACACGCGCAGTCGCAGAGCCCTTCAGAGCTCGCGGCGCTGGCGGCTCGCGCGGGCACTCTCGAGCGCGAGGTCGGTTTGCTCGAGGATCAGGACGCGGTCAAAAAGTTGCAGCGCGTGTACGGCTTCTACACCGACAAGCAGCTCTGGAGCGAGGCGGCAGATCTGTTCGCGGCTGACGGCACTGTCGAGGTCGGCGCGCGAGGCGTGTACGTGGGCCGCGAGCGAGTGCTCGCTTATCTGCGGACGAACGGCCCCGAGCAGCCGCAACCCGGCCGCCTGTTCGACCAGATGCAGCTGCAGCCCGTAATCCACGTGGCCCCCGACGGCCGCACAGCGAAGGCGCGCTGGCACATGTTTGCGCAGGAGGCACAGCACAAGGAGTACGCGCGCTGGGGTCTCGGTGTGTTCGAGAACGACTACGTCAAAGACAACGGTGTGTGGAAGATCCAACACCTGCATCTTTTCACGACGATGTATACGCCGTACGAAGAAGGGTGGGCCAAAACGGCGATTCCGAATGCGGGCCCTCTGGCCGAGCTACCGCCGGATCGGCCGCCGAGTGTGGCGTACGAGGCGTTTCCGGCGGCGTTCGACGTGCCATTCCACTACGAAAATCC
>PMCP01000025.1:18710-36377 GCA_003155415.1 Gammaproteobacteria bacterium
GCGATGCGCGGCATCTATGTGGGCCCAAAGAGCGTGCGTCGCAACTTGAATCTTTATGGTCAGGCCACCGATAGCCAGTTCGGTCTGCAGCACAACCACATGCAGTTTCAGCCCGTGATCGATGTTGCGCCGGACGGGCAGAGCGCGAAGATGCGCTCGCGTGCACTCAGCATCATGGGCCAGTACGAGCGCTACGCTCAGTGGATGGGCGGAGTCTACGAGAACGACTACGTGAAGGAAGGCGGCGTGTGGAAGATCAAACACGACCAGGTCTTCAACACCTACTTCGTGCCGTACGCGGTCGGCTGGAAGAGCGTGCAGCCTCGGCCGCCGCCAGGCCTCAGCAAGGACAACCCGCCCGATCTGCCGCCTTCGCACCCGTTCGAGATGTACCCGTCTGCATTTCTGCCGCCGTTCCATTTCGCGAATCCAGTCACGGGAAAGACGGTCTCGTGGCCGGCGGCACAGTAGAAGCGCCCGGAGTATAGTGGCCCGATTCCGAGCCTGAACGTGCTCAACACTGCGGTGGAGATTTCGCCATGACCGACCAGAAGACTGAAATCGATCGTCGTTCTTTCGTCGCCGGAGCGCTCGGCGCCGCCGCGGGCATGGGCGGTCTACTTGCGCAGAACGCGCAAGCGCAGCCGCCGGAAGGCCGCGAGATCGGCACGACGGCGGGCGGTGCTATTCCCCCCGAGATGCGCCGCCCGACGCGGCTGTATCGCCTCGAGGCCGACGTGCACGACTGCGAGATCACGGGCAAAGTGCCGAGCGACTTGAACGGCGCGTTCTATCGCGTCGGCCCCGACGCGCAATATCCGCTGCATCCGCGCGACATTCCGTTCGACGGCGAAGGCCACGTCAGCATGTTCCGCATCAAGAACGGCCGCGTGGACTACAAGAGCCGCATGGTGCGCAACGAGCGCTACCTCGCAAACGACAAAGCGGGCAAACAGCTATTCCCGATGTATCGGAATCCGTCGATGGACGATCCGAGCGCAAAGGGGCTCAGCCGCAGCACGGCGAACACGCATATCATCAATCACAGGAACTACTTGCTCGCGCTGAAGGAGGACAGCCCGCCCGCGGCGATGGATCTTCTGACGCTCGAGACAAAGGTGCCGACGTATACGTTCGACGGTCAGCTGCCGAGCAAGACATTCACCGCGCATCCGAAGCTCGACTCGGTGACCGGCAACATGGTCGCGTTCGGCTACGAGGCCGAGGGCTTCGGCAGCAAGACCGTGTCGATTTTCGAGTTCACACCGCAGGGCAAGCTCGTGTGGAACGCAAAGGTGCAAGTGCCGTACGTCGGCATGCTGCACGACTTCGCGGTCACCGAGAAACACATCGTGCTGTACGTGATCCCGCTCGCCATGGATCAGAAGCAGATGGATAGCGGCGGTCCGCACTGGTCGTGGGATAACACGCTGCCGACATACTTCGGCTTCGTGCGCCGCGGTGGCGACGGCAAGGACGTGCAGTTCATCAAAGGCCCCACGCGCAGCGCCACGCATATCATGGGCACGTTCGACGACGGCAAGAAGCTGTTCGTAGACGTCGAGATGTCGATGTCGAACCCGTTCCCGTTCATGCCGATGCACGACGGCTCACGCTGGGATCCGGTGGCGGGCTCGAGCCACATCACGCGGCTCACCGTAGATCTGTCGAAGAAGCGGCCGTCCGCGTACGACATCGAGCAACTGTATCCCCACGTCGGCGCGCTGCCGCGCCAGGACGATCGCTACAACACTGTTGCGTATCGCTACGGCTTCCTGCCGTGCCCGGATCCGGAAGCGAGGCCGGGCACCGGCGGCGCGTGCTACGCGCGGTTCGATCACCAGACGCGCAAGGCCACGCTGTTCAACGCGGGCACGGAGTCGTCGCTCGCGGAATGCTGCTTTGCACCGCGCAGCGCCACCGCGCCGGAGGGCTCGGGTTACCTTATGGGCGTTGCGACGCGCAACACTGAAGGCGGCCGCGCCGACCTCGTGATCCTCGATGCCGAACATCTGAACGATGGGCCCGTCGCCACGGTGCATCTGCCGATGCGTGCGGTTGGCCAGATTCACGGATGGTGGGTGCCGGAGGCTCAGTTGCCGAAAGCGTAGATATGCCGCGGCGGCGCAACGCGCCGCCGCCTCCATGAGCAATCTTTTTTCCAACGGGCCTGGCGCCATCGAGCTCCTCGCCCCCGGCGCCGCGCTACTCCGCGGTTTCGCCGCGCCACATGATGCCGAGCTCGCCGCAGTCGTGCGCAGCGTATCCACGGCAGCTCCCTTCAGGCAGATGATCACACCCGGCGGCTTCACGATGTCGGTTGCGATGACAAACTGCGGCGCATTCGGTTGGGTGTCGGACGAGAGGGGCTACCGCTATTCGCCCACCGACCCCGACACTGGACGACCGTGGCCTGCATTGCCGACCGTGATCGCAGATCTCGCGAGTCGCGCCGCGGCCGCGAGCGGGTTCGACGGGTTCACGCCCGACGCGTGTCTAGTGAATCGCTACGCGCCCGGCGCGCGTCTCACGCTGCACCAAGATAAAGACGAGTGCGACATGAGCCATCCGATCGTGTCGATATCTCTCGGCGTGCCGGCCGTGTTTTTGTTCGGGGGTTTGAAGCGCAACGAACGAACGCTGCGCCTGAGTCTTGCCCACGGCGATGTCGTCGTGTGGGGTGGGCCGGCGCGATTGCGGTATCACGGCGTGGCCACACTCAAAGCCGACCGGCATCCGTTCGCCGGCGCCGAGCGCATCAACCTGACGCTCCGGCGTGCGCGTTAGCTCGGTCGCGAGTACGTGCCGATCAAACGGTTCATGCCGAGCACGTCCGGTTCGATGGCCTTGAATAGATCGTGAATCGAAAGACCCGCCGGTAGTTTCTTGTCCGACTTCAGCGCAAGCAGCCAGAAGTAGTAGTGATGCACGCCGTGGCCTTCGGGTGGCAGCGGCCCGCCATAGTTCGGCTTGCCGAAACTGCTGACGCCACTCGTGTAGCCCGTTTCCGCTTCCGCGAGCTTCGAAATACCGCCCGGAATGTTGTACAGCACCCAATGCACGAAGCCATACATGATCGGCGTCACGAGCGGCGCGTCGGGGTCGTGGCACACGAGCGCGAACGCTTTCGTGTCAGCGGGTGCGCCGGTCCACCCGAGCGCCGGGGATACGTCTTCGCCTTCGCCCGTGTGCTTCTTCGGTATGCGACCGAGCGGCTTGAATGCGGGGCTGGTCAACTGCATCGACGACGGCGCGAAACCCATGAGAACACTCCCAACTTGCAATGCCGAATGGTGCCACGACTCGCACCATCAATGGACCCGTCACTCACGCTGGCGGGCGGCAAGGCGTGCGTGGCTGCGGTCGAGCGTCGCAGATTTTTCGGCGTCGCTTGCCGTGCTCCACCCGATGATCTCGTCGAGCGAGCGGCCGCAGCCCATGCAGACATTGCGCTCGTCGAGGCAGCAGTTGCGCACGCAGGGCGATGCGAGAGGGTCGGTGGGCGGCGGCGGGTGCATGCCCACGCATCATACGAATCGCAGGCGCGCGGGGCGACCCTTCGGCGGCGTGAAGCTCTGGCGCCGCAAGTGAGTGCGAGTTGCCAACGCCAAGGTTCACGCGGACTACTGGCACGCAATGCGTTCCGTCTTGCAGCGATGCGCCACGTGGTGTTTCATGGCGGCCCCTCTGGCGATAACGTGCCGGTACGATGAACGCGACACTCCACTACTTGTATGACCCGCTGTGCGGCTGGTGCTACGGCGCGGAGCCGCTGGCCAAAGCCGCGGAGAGCGTAGTCGGACTGAACCTTCAACTGCATGCCGGCGCGCTGTGGCCGGAGCCGACGCAGTTACCGGAGAACATGCGCCTCTACATCCAGCAGGCCGACGCGCGAATCGCACAGACGAGTGGCCAGCCGTTCGGCGAGCCTTACCTGCGCAAGCTGCTGCTCGACCCTAAGCTCGTGCTCGACTCGCGCCCGGTCGTCGCCGCCGTGCTCGCGGCGCAGCAGCTCGATCCCGCGAAGACGCTGCCGATGCTGCGTGGCATTCAACACGCGCACTACGCGCAGGGGCGGCACGTGGTTCAGGAGGCGACGCTCGTCGACATTGCGAAGAGTGTGGGTCTCGATGCGGCGGCATTCGAGGTAGCGTTGCGCTCCGTGCCCGTCGATCGGCATATCGCCGATTCTCGCGAGTTCATGACGAACATCGGCGCGCAGGGCTTTCCCACGTTCGTGCTTCAGGTCGGCGAGGACTGGCTCGGCGTGCCGCATGGGCGTTTCGCGGCTGCGCCGGCGAAATTCGCCGAGTGGCTCGAAGCACAGCTCAAGAATCGCGCCGTTGCGCACTAGCCGCACGATGGCCGCGCTGTCTATTCTCGATCTCGCGTTTGTGACCGAAGGCGCGACGCCTGCCGACGCGCTGCACCACTCGCTCGACCTCGCGCGCCAAGCGGAGCAGTGGGGCTACACGCGCTTCTGGCTGGCGGAACATCACAACATGATCGGCATCGCGAGCGCGGCCACCTCCGTCGCGATTGGCTACGTCGCGGGTGGCACGAAGACGATCCGCGTGGGCGCGGGCGGCATCATGTTGCCAAACCATTCGCCGCTGGTGATCGCTGAGCAGTTCGGCACGCTCGAGTCGCTATACCCCAAGCGAATCGATCTCGGCCTCGGCCGTGCGCCGGGCACGGATCAACTGACCTTGCGCGCGCTTCGCCGCGACTACTCGAATGCGGACTCGTTCCCGCAGGACGTCCTCGAGCTGCAGACGCTGCTCGGCCCGCTGCAACCCGACCAACACGTGCAGGCCGTGCCCGGCACTGGCACGAACGTGCCGCTGTGGATCTTGGGTTCGAGTTTGTACGGGGCGCAGCTCGCGGCTGCTCTCGGGCTGCCGTATGCGTTCGCTTCGCACTTCGCGCCGGACGAGCTGTACCGAGCTGTGGAGATGTACCGCGCCAATTTCCGGCCATCTGCACAACTCTCGAAGCCGTATGTCATGGTTGGCGCAAACGTGATCGTGGCCGACACGGATGCCGAAGCGCGGCGCCTGTTTACGTCGCCGCAACAAGCGTTCACGAACATGCTGCGCGGCGCGCGCGGCAAGCTGCAGCCGCCGATCGACGACATCGAGACGTTCTGGACGCCTCGGGAGAAAGCTCAAGCATCGCGCATGTTGACGTGCGCGTTCATAGGCTCGCCAGAAACGGTGCGCGCCGGGCTCGACAAGTTCATCGTCGATACCAAAACCGACGAGATCATCGTCGCCGCAGCCGTCTACGATCATGTGGCGCGGGTGCACTCGTACGAGCTGCTCGCGCGCACGATGGGCATCGTGAGCTAGCGATCGGGTAAGATCGCGGCGGGTACGTGGGGGATTGCGATGGGGCACGAATTTCGCGCGCGGCTGAAGCGCGGCGACCGGCTGCTCGGCACGATGGTCACGCTCGCGAGTGCGGCCACGGCAGAGATTCTGGCCAACGTGGGCTTCGACTGGCTGTTCGTCGACGGCGAGCACGGCCCACTCGAAACGGCAGAGCTTGCGACGATTCTGCAAGCTGCCGGCGACAAGACCGCCTGCATCGTGCGCGTGCCCGAAGCCGCCGAAGTGCCCATCAAGAAAGCCCTCGATCTCGGCGCCGCCGGCATTATCGTGCCGCAGGTCAACACGGCCGAGCAGGCCGCAAACGTGGTCCGCTACGCACGCTACGCGCCGGAAGGGGCTCGCGGCGTGGGTCTTGCGCGTGCGCACGGCTACGGCCAGCGGTTCCGCGAATACCTCGACGCTGCCAATCGCGAGATCGCCGTCATCGTGCAGGCCGAGCACGCGCTTGCGGTGGAGAACATCGAGGCGATCGTGCGCGTGCCGGGCGTCGACGCTGTGCTACTCGGCCCGTATGACCTGTCTGCCAGCCTCGGCAAGATGGGGCAGATCGACGATCCGGTCGTCGTTCGCGCGATTCGCCGCGTAACCGACGCCTGCCGCGCGGCCGCAATGCCACTCGGCTATTTCGGCGTCACGGCGGCGGCCGTGGCGCCCTACGCCGCGCAGGGATACACGTTGATCGTGGCCGGCGTAGACACCCTATTTCTCGCTAACGGCGCCAAAGCGCTGCTGGCAGAGCTTAAGACGTTGCATCCATAACCGGCCCCGCTACTTCCAGCGCGCGTCCTCGGCGGGCTTCGCCGGATCGGGCTTGATGTTCAGCACCGCGCAGTGGTGGTACGAGAACCCGCCTTCGCGCACGCCGGGGTGCTCGGCCATGAACTCGATGACCTGTAGCTGACAGCCCTCGCACGTGATGTTCGGGACCGTGATCTCGGTTTCCCACTTGCCCGCCGGCTTCTCGGTATGCGGCCACAGACCGTCGACCAGCAGCGGCGGACGCGGATTCTTCGCGATCTCGGCAGAGAGCGAGCGCGGCCCTTTTTCCGTGGCGTGCATCTTCACGCTTGGGTCCGCCGGTAGCAGGTTGCGCTTGCGTGCGAGTGCGATGCGGTAGTGCCCCGGATGGAACACGGTTTCCTCGACGACGATCTTGAGCTTCTGCCCGCCTGTCACGGCCGTGGTCGCGTTTGTCGGCGTGCCGGGATTCGCGAGCACGCCGCCGCACGGCGCGAGCTTCTGCGGGTCGCCTTTGTCGTCCTCGACCAGCCACGAAGCCGGCTCGAGAAGCTTGAAATGCGCGTTGACGACGGGCGCGATGGTGGCGCCGAGCACGGCGACCGGTAATCCCAAAATCCACTTTTTCACGGCGACCCCCCGAGGATTGGTTTGCGCTGCATTCTAGCGGCGCGAAGCTCGCGCTGTCCTCAAGATTTAGTGAGTGGGGTATGCTTCCGGCCCCGCGAAAGCCTGTGGTGACGGAGAGCCCCGAATGACCTCGAAAACCATAAAATACCGCCACCCCGCCGTGCGGGACGACATCGCCGATCTCGTAACGCGTCGCCCCGTGCCGGGTGCGGACGTCGAGCAGGTGGATCCGTTCCTGTTCCTGAATCACCACGGCCCGCAGGTGTATCCACAGCGTAATCGCGGCTTGCCATTCGGGCCGCATCCGCACCGCGGCTTCGAGACCGTCACGTTCATCCTCACGGGCGAGCTCGCGCACCGCGACAGCGCCGGTGGCGAGAGCATCATCAAAGAGGGCGGCATCCAGTGGATGACGGCCGGCAGCGGCCTCGTGCATGCCGAGATCTCGCCAGACGATTTCAAGCGCGTGGGCGGGCCGCTCGAGATCCTGCAGCTGTGGGTCAATTTGCCGCCGCGACTGAAGATGACGACCCCGCGCTACATCGGACTGCAGCGCGACGAGATTCCGGCCATCGCGACTCCGGACGGCAAGGGCACCGTGCACCTCACGTCGGGCGAATATCTCGGCAAGCCGGGCGCGATGAAACCGTTGCTCGACATCTTCCTCGGCGTCGTGGAGCTCAAAGCCGGCGCGCGCGTGTCGTTCCCGGGCGTCGCGGGTCGCAACGTGTTCCTGTACGTCGTGCGCGGCGAAATAGAGGTCGCGGGCGAGGCCGCGCCGCACTGGCATCTGATCGAGCTGAACGAGGACGGCGACTCCGTCGACATCGAAGCCAAGACCGACGCCGTGCTTCTGTTCGGTCACGCCGAGCCGATTGGCGCGCCGGTGGTGTCGTACGGCCCGTTCGTCATGAACTCGCGCGACGAGATCATGCAGGCCATCAACGACTATCAGGCGGGCAAATTCAACGCGATCCCCGAAGGCCGCGCGTGACCCGAGCCGTGCCGGTTCGCAACGTGATCTTCGACTTCGGCGGCGTGCTCGTGAACTGGCAGCCGGAAGCGATCATCGCGGGCTTCTACGCCGAGGCGGCATTGCGCGACGCGATCCGCACGCACGCATTTCAGCACGACGACTGGCTCGAGATGGATCGCGGCACGCTCGACGACGCGACGGTGATCCGCCGTTTCGCGGCGCGCATGCGCCGGCCCGAGGCCGAGATGGCGGCGCTGCTCGATCACGTGCGCGCGTCATTGACGCCGATCCACCCCACCGTGGCGCTCCTTGGTGAGCTACGCGAGCGTGGGTTCAAGCTCTACGGCCTGTCGAACATGTCGGCGTCCATGTTCGGGCATCTGAAGTCGCAGCACGCGTTCTTCGACTTGTTCCACGGCATCGTCGTGTCCGCGACCGTGAAATCCGTGAAGCCCGAGCCAGCGATTTACGAACAGCTGCGCTCGCAGTTCGCGCTCGACTTCCGCGAGTCTGTATTCATCGACGATCTGCCGCGCAACGTCGAGAGTGCCCGCGCGTTGGGGCTGCCGGCGATCCGGTTCGAGAGCACGGAGCAGGTGCGCCGGGAGCTCGAGCCCTTGCTCGCGCGCGCCTAAGCGTAGTCTTCGGAGCGGCTTGGCCGTTGATCGCTGCGGTGGCACAGTAGCCGCACGATGCGCGCCAAACCCTTGCTGCTCGCCCTGATGGCTTGCCTGCTGGGCGAGCTTGCGAGCGCGCAGTTCGGCCGGCCGCCGCCGCCGGAGCCGAAGGGCGGCCCGCCCGAAGCCGAATTCCACATGGCGCGTCTCGCATACGCCTCCAGCGGATGCGCGGGCTCGCGCGGTTATTGCAATCCGTGGTGGGCCATCGATTACCCCGAGGCCGAGGGGCATTTTCTGCCGGCTCTCGAGCGCATGACGCGCATCCAGGTTGCGCCCGACAGTCGCCATCTCACGCTCGCGGACAACGACCTCTACATGTATCCGTGGCTATTCCTGCAACAACCCGGGCGGGGCCGCTGGCATCCGCAGGGCGAAGAAGCGATGCGGTTGCGCGAGTATCTCGAGCGCGGAGGGTTCTTGGTTGTCGATGACTTTCACGGCGAAGATGAGTGGGCTTCGTTTCGCGATGCGATGAACGACATCCTGCCCGGCTTTTCTATCGTCGACATTCCGGACAACGACGCGTTGCTCACGATTCTGTTCACGCTCGACAAGCACACGCAGATACCGGGTGAGCGGCATCTCTACTGGCAGCGCATGCAAGGCCCGCCGCACTGGCGCGGCATTTACGATAGCCACGGGCGGCTCATGGTTGCGATCGGCCATAACAGCGACATGGGCGATGCGTGGGAGCACGCGGATGATCCGCGTTACCCGGCGCCGATGACGGCGACTGCGTACCGGTTCGGGGTCAACTATGTCGTGTATGCCATGACGCACTGAGCCGCGGACTCCGCGAGCGCGCTGGGTTCGCGCGCGCTGTAGGCGAACCGTCCCGTGCGGCCGTGAACAGACATCGTTTTGCCCGTACTATCTGCGTTCGACACCTGGGGGGTTACTGCATGCGTTTGCGAGCGTCGGTCTGTTTGCTTCATGGCTTCGCGGCAATGTTTCTTGCGACGGTAGCGCTGGCTGCCGAGCCGGACCTGGCGCCGGGAATCCCGAACATTTGGGGTGTGTGGCTGGGTACCAATGGCGCCGACGTGGATGCCCGTTATCGCAGCACGCCCTGGCCCGCGCCCGATTTCACCGAGTGGGGCGCCGCCCAGTCGAAGCTGCTGATGACGCCGGAGACGCCGGACGAATGCAGCCCCTACGGGCCCGTGGTGTACATGGGCGGCGGTGGGTTCTTTCCGCTCGAGATCGCGCGCACCTGGAAAGGCATCGTCCTGTTGTCCGAGCCGGCATCGAACCCGCGACGGATCTTCACGGACGGCCGCAAGCACCCGGAGGATCTCGACCCCACCTGGGGCGGGCATTCGATTGGCCGATGGGAAGGCGACACCCTGGTCGTGGACACGATCGGCGCCAATGGCAGAGGGCGGCCCTTGAACGGCTACCTATCGGGCGCCGTGAGCTCGAGGGTCGATACCACGCCGCGCCTGCTGGTGAGCGATCAGCTGCACCTCGTCGAACGCATCCGGCTCGTCGGCGGCGGTCAGTTTTTAGAAGACGAGTTGACGATCACTGATCCGAAGACCTACAAGCATCCGTTTACCGTCAAACACTACTGGCAGCGACGCCCCGACCTCGAGCTGTTGGAGTACTTCTGTTCCGACAATCGTCGGCCCGACGCCGAAGGCCACACGGAGAGCGCTCAATGAACATCTCGCGACAATTGGTTCTGCTGTGCGTGTCAGTCCTCGTCGCGAGCGCGGCATGGGCGCATCACTCTTTTGCCATGTTCGATCTCGAAAAAATGGTGACGGTCGAAGGCACGGTAAAAGAATTCCAGTGGACCAATCCCCACTGCTGGCTCCAGGTGATGGTGCCGGACGGCAAGGGTGGCACGCAGGAGTGGAGCTTCGAGATGGGTGCCATGGGCATGCTGGCCCGCACCGGCTGGAAGAGCACCACCCTGAAGCCGAACGACAAGGTCACCGTCATCATGAATCCGCTGAAGAGCGGCGCGCCGAGCGGCAGGCTGCTGAAGGTGACGCTGCCGGATGGGCGCGTCATGGGGCCCGGCGGCAATGCGCCACCGCCCCCACCCGCGGGCTGATCCCGCACCGAGTCCTTCCGGAGCCCGGCGCATGCATGCAGCGTGCGGAGTGGCGGCGTCTAGCGGTGTGGCAGGGGACGCCCCGACCTTAGGTGGGGCTACTCGACGGTCCCGCCGTCGCGCAGCAACGTGAAGCGCCCGAGTTGCTCCGCCAGCGCACGCATCGCGCCGAGCTCCTCGTCGTTCAGCCGTCCCAACGCCTCGGCGAAGTACCGGGCTCGCTGTGCCCATGCCTGCTCATAGAGCCGCCGTCCATTGGTCGTTGTGGTGACGAGTACGCCACGACGGTCGGCATGGTCGTCCCGGCGCTGCACGAGGCGGTGAGCCACTAGAGCCGACACCATCCGTGACATCGACGCCGGCTGCACCCTCTCCTGGTCGGCCAGCGCAGTCACCGAGATCGGCCCGTACCGATCTATGACCGATAGGACGCTCAGGCGCTCCGGCGTGATTCCCTGCGGCAACTCGAGGTTGCGCAGTTCGCGCGCCAGCCGCACGAACAACTCGTGCAAAAGCACCGCGACTTCTCCGCGTATTTCGGTAGTTTCTCCCGTCGGTGCATTCTGAGACATCGATCCAATCACCTTTGAATGGGCCGCACGCGCTGCACGCTAGATGACGTGCTGTACCGGACGCCGGACCCTATCATATGTACGGTGGCGAACATACGGGCCGACTTAGCGTCGACTCGATGGCCGTCGCGATGGCCGACATCGGCAAGTTCCTGTTCCGCGATGGCAAAGACGCGCCGTGGTGAGTGACACGGGAATATGCATAGCACGCCTTCAGCTTGCGACCGCGGAACATCCTGGTGTTAGATTGCGGCCCTCGTTGCTACCCCCCCAAAAAGGCACTCAGGCATGAACCTGTTCGAACCGTATTCCTTAGGCACGCTGCGTCTCCAGAACCGCTTCGTCATGGCACCGCTGACCCGCAGCCGCGCCATCGGCAACATTCCGAACGATCTCATGGCGCAATACTACGGACAGCGCTCCAGTGCCGGCCTGATCATCACCGAAGGCGTGGCGCCGTCGCCGAACGCCTTGGGTTATGCGCGCATCCCGGGCGCTTTCTCCGCCGCTCAGACCGAGGGTTGGAAGAAAGTGGTCACCGCTGCGCACAAGGGTGGCGCCAAGATCTTCATGCAGTTCATGCACACAGGCCGCATCGGCCATCCGCTGAATCTGCCCACGGGCGCAGAGATGGTCGCGCCGTCGGCCGTTGCTGCGGCAGGGCAGATGTGGACGGATCAGTCGGGGATGCAGGCGCACCCGGTGCCGCGGGCGCTCGAGATCGGGGAAATTCCTGGCGTCATCAACGAGTACGTGCAGGCGGCGAAGAACGCCATTGCGGCGGGTTTCGATGGCATCGAGCTCCATGGCGCGAACGGCTATCTGATCGAGCAGTTCCTGAACCCGGGCACCAACAAGCGCACGGATGCCTATGGCGGTTCGCCCGAGAAGCGCAATCGCTTTGCCGTGGAGACAGCGGCGGCGGTGGCCAAGGCCATTGGGCCTGAGCGGACCGGCATTCGGTTGTCGCCGTTCAACACGTTCAACGATATGGCAGAGACTGAAGAAACGCCGGCGCAGTACACCGCCCTCGCCAAGCAGCTCGGTACGTTGAAGCTGGCGTATATCCACATTGTCGCTTACGCCAAAGTGGGCGAGCCGTTGATCCGTGCGATTCGTAGCGGCTTCGGCGGCTCCATCATCATCAACGGCGGTCTCGACAAGGCGAAGCTGGAAACGGCCATCGATGGCGGGCTCGCGGATCTCGGGGCGTTTGGCACGGGCTTCCTGGCCAACCCCGATTTGCCGAAGCGCTTGAAGAACGGCCTGGCGTTGAACCCGCTACGGCCGGATCTTTTCTACACGGCCGAAGCAGCGGGCTANNCCATTCGCCGCTCGAGGACTCGAGCTCGTAGCGATCCGAGAGCGGAAAGCCGGGTGCGCGCATCGTCGTGAGGCGTGGATCGAAGTGGACGGACGTCGCGTACCGCGGCTCGGTGGCCGTTAGCGACCCCGCGGCGAGGCTGCCGTAGATCACGAGCTTGCCGGCTCGTCGCGAACGGTACTCGCGCACAGCGAACTGGCCGCGCGCGTAGATCGACGCGTACACCTCTAGGTCGCCTGGGCCGGTCACAGCGGGCGCAGCGATCTCGACCGAGCGTTCCGCGACGAGACCCAAGTAGTCGCCGGCACCGGATTCGCGGGGGTCGTGCGCGTAACGCAAGTCGTGCGCGATGACAATTTTGCCTGGCGTGTACACGAGCACCGTGCCTTTCACCGTGCCCTGCACCGCGAGCGTCACATCGTCGGCGCCGAGCAGATAGTGCGGGTGATCTGTCAACGTGCGTCGCTGCTCGGGCTCGTTGCCGCCGAGCGTGCGCCAGCCGTACGAGCCATCCTCGTAAAACGTGACGGCGGCGTCGTGCTCGAAACGCTGCACGTCGTCGTCCGCGGCAGCCGGCGGCTGCTGTGGCGCCAGGCTGATGCGGCGAACCATGGTCTCGAGACCGCCGGGAAACATCGTGTGGCGGTTCACGAAGCCGGGCCCGCCGAAAACTCCGTTGTCGGTCTCGATGTCCTGTGCGGCGAGTGTCACCTTGCCGCGGAACACGGGTCGCACGCCGGGCCCACCGCTCACGCGAATCTGCGAGTTCGAATGAAACCGGCCGTCGATCTCGTCGTCGTGGATCGCCACGTCGGGGTCCCAGCGATCGACGAACTGCGCGAAGNNGTCAAATGGTCCATGCCCATCGCATCCGCCGCCGGTTGCTGGCGCATCACGGCGGTGTACTGGCGGCCGTCTTCGCGCCAGGTCAGTTTCGGTTCCGGCTCGCTGGCAGCGATGTGGCCTGTCCACGATGCGAGCCGTTTCGCAAGCATCCGACGTTCGGCGTTCGCGAGCGGCGTGCCAGGCGTCGGCGATGCCGCCGCGCTGGCGGGTGCGCCGTCGGGCGCCCTTGGCGCGGCTGCCAGTAGCGGCGCTGTGTCTTCGACTGCCGGCAGATCGGCGCTTGCCGGCTCGGGAGAGGGCGGAGTCGCGGGCATTTGCTCGGCGGCGATCGCAGCGGCGGGCCGCGCTTCAACGGGTGTCGGCGCAGCAGCTTGAACCGGCGTGGGCTCTCGTGGCGGCACTGCAGCTGTCGAGGACGGTGGCGCGTGGGGCTCGCTCGTCGGTGGTGGGGCAGGCACCGATTCCATCGTCGGCTCGTCGACGTCCGTCGGTGGCGGCGCGATGCCGCTCAGGAATTCGGCCTCGATGATCGAGGGTATCGGCGGCGGCGGGCCCCGGCCGGATCCGGCGTTGATCAGCATCGCGAGCAGCAACACGTGCGCGGCCGTCGATACGACGGTCGCGCGGCTGACGCGTGCCTGTACTGATTGCCGCATGTGCCGCGGCCTCGGTGCTTCCCGAATCCCGGCTTAAGCTTCGCG
Organism: Gammaproteobacteria bacterium; assembly: GCA_003155415.1. Taxonomy (GTDB): domain Bacteria; phylum Pseudomonadota; class Gammaproteobacteria; order Steroidobacterales; family Rariloculaceae; genus FEN-1219. The sequence continues at coordinate 32,633 of PMCP01000025.1, forward strand.
CCGCGGTCGCGCGATTACAACAGTATCCGCGGCTGCATGATTAGTGGCTTCTTGCCGGGACACCCCCGCGGCGTGCGCATCGGGCTGCGTCAAGAGCGCGCCGAAGACCGCCGCGCTGGAGCCGACCAACACGTGGCGGCGGAGTATGCGGTCGCCGTTCATCGTCGTTTCCCGCGGACTTTCTTGGCCGGCTTTGTTTTCTTTTTCTTCTTTGCGGCGCGCTTCCACAGCGCCTTGCTTGCGAGGTGCGCGCCCGCGGCCAGCGATTGCAGCTTCGCCCACTGGATCGACGGATGCACGCGGCGCACGAACGGTCCCTGCGCGAAGCCGCAGTCGGTGCCCGCTAGCACGCGGTCGCGGCCGACGACGCTCGCGAACCGGAGCAACCGCTCGGCGACGAGCTCCGGATGCTCTACGACATTGGTCTGATGGCTCACGACGCCCGGAATCAGTTTCTTATGCTGCGGTAGCTTGATCGTTTTCCAAACCTGCCACTCGTGCTCGTGGCGCGCGTTCGCGGCCTCGATGGAGTACGCGCCCGCGCGCACCTTCAAGATCAGGTCTGCAATCTCTTTCAGCGGCACGTCGCTCGAATGTGGGCCATTCCAGCTGCCCCAGCAGATGTGATAACGCACGCGGTCTTCCGGAATGCCGCGTAGCGCGTGATTCAACGCGTCGACGCGGATGCGTGCCCACTTGCGGAACTCTTTCGGCGTGGCCGGCGGCACCATGCGGTCGTACGTGAACGGCAGATGCGCGTCGTCGATTTGCACGAAGAGGCCAGCATCCGTGATGGTCTTGTATTCTGTGCGCAGCGCTTCCGCGCCCGCGAACACGTATTCCTCGTCCGTCTTGTAGTACTGATTCGGCGACATGGAGAACGCGCTCGCCGGCGCCGCGACCGGCAGGAAGCCGGCGCTCGCTCCAGCTGCGGCCATCGCGGTTTTCAAGTTATCGATGTCGCGCTTCAATGCCGCTTGGCCCGTGTACTTGATCGGGCCCACGCACGGGAAGATGCCTTCGAGGTAGTTTTCCTTCGTCCACATCTCTGCGTAGAAATCGGGGAAGCGCGCGAAGTCGCCGAATGCGACGCCGCCTTCGGTTGCAAGCACGACCCGCGGACCAAAGCCTTCGAGCCGCTCGAGCACGTACTGCTCCCAGCCGATGCCCTTGCCGTATTCGCCGTCGCTCACGACGTCGACGCCGGCGGCCACTTGCTCCGTGGCAACCTTGTTCACCGCGCCGCGCAGCGCGGGCAGGTACTCGCCGTCGTTGACCTTGCCGTCCATGCGACGACGTAGCAGTGCGGTGAAATCGTCGGGCCGCACGAGGCTGCCGACATGCGTTGTGAGGATTCTGTTTTCGCTGGCCATGTGTTCCCCCCAGGGTTTAACGCGCGGCTAAAAGCGCCGCGCTGACACAGCACTAGCTTACATCGAGCGCCGCCGGGCCATTGGTCGGCATCGATCATGAGCGGCGGTTCCGGGCCGCGACTACCGTTTGATCGATGTCCATGGCAAGGTCGTGAAGAGACTATTGTTTAGGGCGTACCGATGACCGATTTCCTGTTCTTCCTGGGCCGGTTCCATGTGCTCGCGCTGCACTTGCCGATCGGCATCGTCATCGTGGCCGTGGCGGCGGACTTCGTGGCGCGGCGCGAACGGTACAGAGCGTTGGCGCAGGCGGCGCCGTTCCTCTGGGGCGCCGCGGCAGTGTCGGCGGCGGTGACTGTCGCGCTTGGATATCTGCATTTCGCCGAAGGCGGATTCGCCGGACCTTCGGGCAGCGCGCATCGTTTGCTCGGTACCACCACCGCCGTCGTCATGCTTCTGGGCTGGTGGCTCGCGACGCGGCCGACGGCAAATTGGCTAAGATCCGTGGTGGGCGCGCTCGCGCTAGTGCTCGTGAGCGTCACGGGGCACTACGGCGGTAACCTCACGCACGGTTCGACGTTCATGTTGGAGTACGCGCCCGGGTTCCTACGCTCCTTGCTCGGCGTAGAAACAAAACGGCCGCGGCCAGTGAGCGTGGCGGCTGCGGATCCGTACCTCGACCTGGTGCAGCCGCTGCTGACCCAGCGCTGCGGTACGTGCCACAACGGCGACAAACGCGAAGGTAGCTTCAGCATGGCGAGCTATGAGTCGACGCTCGCGGGTGGCGACACGGGCCGTGCGATCGTGCCGGGCGACGTCGAAGGCAGCGAGCTGTATTTCCGCATCACTCGCCCCGCCGACGACGACATGCTGATGCCGGCCGAAGGCAAGACCCCGCCGACCAAAGATCAGATTGCGATCTTGAAGTGGTGGATCGAGAAAGGCGCCCCGCACGGGAAGTCGATCGGTGAAGTTGGCATGGATGCAGCCATCGAGCCGTTGCTCGCGGCGCAGCTCGGGCTCAGTGGCGCACCTCCAGGCGAAAAATAGAAGCAAAAAAACGCCGCATCACTGCGGCGTTTGTTTGTCTACACGCGGCTATGAGCCGCTGCGTGAAACCTCACCAGCGATCGCGGCCACCGCCACCACCACCGCCGCCGTAACCACCACCCCCGCCACCGCCGCCGCCGCCGTAACCGCCGCGGCCACCGCCGCCGCCGCCACCCGGCGCTTTCGGCTTGGCTTCATTCACCTTGATCTGCCGGCCATCGACAGACTGGCCGTTCATCTGTTGGATCGCGGCCTGTGCTTCGGCATCGGTCGACATCTCGACGAAGCCGAAGCCCTTGCTCTGACCGGTGTCGCGATCCGTGATCAACGCAACGGAATCCACCTTGCCGCATTTGCCAAAGGCTTCGCGAATGCTCTGCTCGGTGCTCGAATACGGCAGGTTGCCGACGTACAGTTTTCTGCCCATGGTTACCCTCCCAGGTAGCGCGCTCGCTCAAGAGAACTTAGGCACCATGCCAGCAGACTTCTTGGAAGCGATCGGGGTCGGCCCGATCATATAAAGCAAGAAGCCGAAAAGTAAAGTGGCTTATTGCCCCAAAAGTGGGCCATTGCCCGGATTTCTAACTGGCCGGTTCGATACGCAGGACGGCACCGTCGTCGTCGTCGACCAGCACGTACAGCAGGCCGTCCGGCCCCTCGCGAATATCTCGCATCCGGTGACGCCAGTCGGTTAAGAGGGCCTCACGGCGCAGCTCTTCCATTTTTTCGTTGAACAATATGCGCTGGATCTGACCGGTGCCGATGACCTCGCCGTAGCGTAGCCCGCCGACGAACACATCGCCCTTCCACTTCGGCAGCTTGTCGCCCGTGTAGAACGCGAGTCCTGAAACGGCGATCGCGGGCGTCCAGTACACGACTGGGTCGATGAACCCGTCGCGTTGGAATTTCTGTGAATGCCACGGGCCTTGATACGTGCGGCCGAGGCTCACGAGTGGCCAGCCGTAGTTGCCCCCGGGCACCAGGATGTTGACCTCGTCGCCGCCGTTCGGCCCGTCCTCGCATTCCCAGATCTGGCCTGTCGTGGGGTGCACCGCGAGGCCGAGCGGGGAGCGATGGCCAAGCGTGTAGATCTCGGGGCGGTAGCCTTCGCGGCCGACGAACGGGTTGTCCTTCGGCACGGTGCCATCGTCGTTCAAGCGGAGAATCTTGCCGGCCAGCGTGCTCGGGTCCTGCGCGTCGCCGCCCGCGGTCGACATGTACAGCTTGCCGTCCCTACCGAACACCAGCCGCGAGATCGTGCCGGAGTCTGGCGGGGTGACGAACAGGTCGCGCGTGCCGACGAGTTGCTTGCCGTCCCAACG
>PMCP01000025.1:36397-41435 GCA_003155415.1 Gammaproteobacteria bacterium
TGCGTCTGCGTCACGAGCCACACGTCGTTCGACACGAACGCGATGCTCCACGGATGCTCGATGCCGCGTGTGACGACGCTGACCTTGATCTTCATGCCCTCGGCGGTTGCGTACTCGACCGGCTTTGCAGGCATCGCCGGGATCGGCATCTCTGGCGCCACCGGAATACCGTTCGCAAACGGCACCGTTTGCTGAGCAGAAACGCTCGCTACAAGAAACGTTGCGGCGAATGCCGCGCAGGCGTTGCGCATGAAAAAATCCCCCCTCGCAGTGAAATGCCGGCGGCGGCGTGTAATCAGCCGTAGTTTTCCGAGCGTGCGTTGAGCACCGGCCGGTTCCTAATGAATTGCGTCATGAGCCACTTCTCGGCGTCGCGCGGCGGCAGGCCGGCGTGCACCATTCGTAGATCGGGTTGGCCGTCGGGCAACGCGTTACTGAACACGATGGCATCACGTTTGGCGCCGCGATAACGCAAGCCGAGCTGTGGGAAATCGGTCTCGCCGCCTTCGTAGTCGTCGTTCAAGTAGACAAGGAACGTTGCGATGCGCTGACCGCGTTCGCGAATTTCCTGCTCGTAGTTCGAGATCTTGGGGTTTACGAAATCGTAGTGGTTCGTGATCTGCTCGCCCACTGCGTAATGAAGCACCGTGGCGCCTTCCATGTGGTGCAGCGGAAGGCCGGTGGCAACGCTCATGCGTGACTGCACGGCCACCTGCACGAGATCGGCTTGCACCAGATCGAAGCCAGCGGCGGAGTTCGTCCGCATGTGGTCGGCCATGTCTCTGTTGCTCACCGGGTCGTAAATGAGAGCGCGCTGAAGTTTCGGCTGCGCGCGTTCGATCAGCCACGCGCAGATCGGATCCGTGACGAACTCCGGAAACACCCGCACGAGCGGATTGGCCGACAGCGTCGTGCCGGCCGGCGAGCTCTGCCAGAAACGAGTGTCGATGCCGGCCGCGAGTTGCTTCCAGTCGGTGGTAGTGTCGGCCACGCTCAAGGGATGACGAGCCAGCACGGCCACCTGCTTGCGCGCCGACTCCGATCCGCGCTCCGCCGCGAATACGAGCAGGTCGATCGCGTCGGTCCAGCTCTGCGGCACGTATGCCCCGAGCGCTTGCAGCACCGCGAGCCGCAGCGCGGCCTCTGCGCTGCCAGCCATGGTGGCGTCTAGCAACATCTTTGCGCCGTCCTCTGGCAGCAGCGGGGCGCGATCGCCGATGAGCAAGCGCTTGCCGAGCTCCGTCATTGCTTCGATGTCGCCGTTCTGCGTGGCGCGCGCGAGCGCGTTGATTGCGTCGTCGTGGCGGCCGGCCTGGTCGTGTTGTTCGGCGAGAGCGATGGCGGCGGTCATGGGCTGTTATCTAATGTGTAGCCATCTACGGCCGAAAAGCCTGTCACAATCCGTTACCAGCGACAAGCTGCCTCCCCGAAGCGACGCAATGTGACTTGTACCGATAGGCGCCGGCGGCTCTCGGCCGCATCATGATCGGCGCACCCATGAGCGCAACAGACCCTACCGCGGCGCAGCCCACGTTCTCCGAGCTGTTCACGCCGAAAATCGTGACCGTGTTCCGTGAAGGTTATCGCGTCGCGCATTTGCGCGCGGATGTGATCGCCGGGCTCACGGTGGCGATCGTGGCATTGCCGTTGTCGATGGCCATTGCGATCGCCTCGGGTGCGTCACCCGCGCAAGGGCTGTACACCGCGATCGTCGGCGGCTTCGTTGTTTCGGTACTAGGCGGCAGTCGATTCCAGATCGGCGGACCGGCGGGCGCGTTCATCGTGCTCGTTTCGACCGCCGTGCACACGCACGGCATGGACGGGGTGCTACTCGCGACGATACTCGCCGGGTTCATGTTGGCCGCTGTCGGGTTCCTGCGGCTCGGCACGTATATCAAATTCATTCCCTATCCCGTCACCGTGGGCTTCACGGCGGGCATCGCGGTCATTATCTTCTCGAGCCAGATAAAGGATCTGCTCGGCTTGCGGCTGGTGGAGCAGGAGCCCGGCGAGCTGCTCGACAAGCTGCAGGTGCTCTGGGAGTACGCCGGCACGTTCGAGCCGCGCGCGGTCATGCTGTCACTCGCGACGATCGCCGTGATCGTCGCTGTCCGGAGGCTGCGCCCGCACTGGCCGGGGATGCTGATCGCGGTCGCGGCGGCCGCAGCCGCGACCGCGTTGTTGCAGCTGCCGGTTGCGACGATCGGCTCGCAGTTCGGCGGAATTCCGAATAGCTTCCCGATGCCTGCGCTGCCCGCGATCGATCTCAACAGGATCCGCGAGGTGTTGCCCACTGCTGTCAGCTTTGCGCTGCTCGGCTCGATCGAGTCACTGTTGTCAGCGGTCGTCGCCGATGGCATGACCGGCCGCCGCCACCGCTCGAACTGTGAGCTCGTGGCGCAGGGCGCGGCGAACATCGCATCGGGGTTGTTCGGCGGCATCTGCGTCACAGGAGCGATCGCGCGCACGGCGACTAACATTCGCGCCGGGGCGCACAGCCCCGTCGCCGGCATGTTGCACTCGGCGTTTCTGCTTGCGTTTCTGTTGCTCGCGGCACGACTCGCGAGTTTCATTCCGCTTGCGGCTTTGGCCGGTGTGCTCGCGACCGTGGCATGGAACATGGCAGAGAAGGCCGCGTTTGCGAATTTGCTGCGCGCATCTCGCGGTGATGCTGCTGTGCTGCTCACGACTTTCCTGCTGACGATCTTCCGCAGTCTCTCTGAGGCCATCATCGTGGGCTTCGCGCTCGGCTCGGTGCTGTTCATCCATAGGATGTCGCGCGCCACGGCGATCGCGGCGCATACGCCGTTCGTCGAAGAGGACCAAGCCGACTCACCGCCTGCGATGCGCCAGCCGTACGATGAAATGATCGCGAAAGACCCGTTCGTGGTTGTCTATCGGATTACGGGGGCCTTCTTTTTCGGCGCTGCCGCTTCGATTGGCTCCGTCCTCGATCGGGTCTCGGCAACGCATCGTGCGCTGGTGATCGATCTTGCCGCAGTTCCGTTCGTGGACTCGACGGCGGCCAACATGCTCGAAGGGCTCGCCCGCAAGGCATCGCGCAGGCACGTGCACCTCGTGCTCACCGGCACGTCACACGAAGCGCGAGAGGGGTTGTTTGCGCACGGCTTGAAGCCGCCGCTGGTGCGCTACGAGCGTTCCATCGAGGTTGCGCTCCACAAATTGCACGCTCAGCGAACGAAGAAGGCGAGCATGTCGGCGACGAGCGCTTCCGGAGCTTCCTCGGCGATGTAGTGACCGGTCGCCATGGGGCGGCCCGTCACATTGCCGGCACACTTCACCTGCCAATCCGCGATCGGCGTGAACAGCTTGTGCACGACGCCGCGCTCGCCCCACAGCACCCGGACGGCGCACTTGATACGCTTCGTGTCGTCGGCGCGATCGTGATCGAGGTCGATTGTGGCCGCGGCGCGATAGTCCTCGCACATCGCATGGATAGCGGCGGGCGTAAAGCAGCGCTCGTACTCTGCGAGCGCTCGCGGATCGAAAAACGCCGTGCCGCCGGAGCCCCAACCGCCGATCTTCGCGCGCAGATAGAAGACCGGGTCGGCGCCGATCAGGCGCTCCGGCAGCGGCGCCGGCTGGATCAGGAAGAACCAGTGGTAGTACGCGCGCGCGAACTCCATCGTCGTGTTTTCGTACATCGTGAGCGTGGGGGAGATGTCGAGCAGCAACGCGGCGCTCGCCGCTTCGGGGTGATCGAGCGCGAGCCGGTGCGCGACGCGCGCGCCCCGATCGTGCCCGCACACAGCGAACCGATCGAAGCCAAAGCCGCGCATGAGCTCCACGCAGTCCAATGCCATCGCCCGCTTGCTATACGCGGAGTGGTCCGCCGGGCCTTCGGGCTTGTCGGAATCCCCGTAGCCGCGCAGGTCGGGCAGCACGAGCGCGAACTGCTCGCGCAAGCGTGGAGCCACGCGATGCCACATCGCATGCGTTTGCGGGAAGCCGTGCAGTAACAGCAGGGGCGGGCGCGTTTCGTCGGCGGCGATGTCGTGCCGTACGTTCAGGGTGATGCCGTTTGCGCGTCGGCGCTCGAAGCGAAAATCGGCGGAGAAGAGGTCGGTCATGGTCGCAAGGCTCGCGTCTGGCCCGGCCCACCGGCCGGTTCGTGCTCAAGCATCCAGACGAGCCGCCGAGGAATCAAGCGGTGAGTGACTCCTGACATAACCGCCGCGGGGTGTGAACACCGTCGCAGTTTCCGGGGCATTGCTCAAGAGAGCACCTGTTGGGCCGATGAGGGATAGGTTGATTGGCTAATTACATCGATGCCCCGACGAGCTTCCAATAACCGATCCAGCGCCGAGAGCGCCGAGCCTCCGGCGGACGCGGCCGCGAAGTCGCGCGGCACGGTCTTGTTCGTGGAGGCAGAGCAGGCCCTGCGAACAAAGCTCGAGCACGCCGCGAGCGACGCCGGCTATCTCGCGCTCACGGCTGCGACGGGCGAAGGCGCGGCACACGTGCTGAATGAGCACGAGGTCGATCTCGTGCTGTCCGAAGTTGCCGTCCCGGAAGCGGGTGACGTCGAGGTCGTATACCTGCCGAAAGCGTGGCAGCACGACGGCGAGCTCGAGGCTCTGCTCGCTCAGGCGATGAAGATGTGCGTGCTGCGGCGCGAGCGCGACCGGCTGCTCGCACTGACCCAGGCGCAGAACGCCGAGCTCGTAACGTTGAACGCGTCACTCGAGAAGAAGGTCGCGCAGCGAACGGTCGAACTCACAAAAACCGCTGACTTGCTCGCGGAAGCCAATCGCGACATCCAGGCGAGTTTTGATGCGACGGTGCAGGTGTTCGCTAGCTTGATCCAGGCCGGCACGCGCGACACGGTGAGCGTGCGCAGGATCGCAGAGCACGCGCAAGCCACCGCCAAAGCTCTCGGGCTCACGGAACTGCAACAACGGCACGTGCATCTCGCCGGGCTGCTCTGCGATCTCGGCAAGCTCGTGCTGCCGGAGTCGCTGATCAGGACGCCGGTGGTCGCGATGACCGACGAGCAGGCCGCGGAGTTCAAGCGCCA
>PMCP01000134.1 GCA_003155415.1 Gammaproteobacteria bacterium
GACGACGTGAACTGGATGAAGCACACGCTCACGTGGGTCGACGCGAAGGGCGGCGTCCGTTTCGACTATCGCCCCGTCCAAATGAATACGCTGACCGACGAAGTGAAAGCGATCCCGCCGAAAGCGCGGACGTACTAGCAAGGAAAGCAACATGGCGCAGTTCACGCTACCTCAGAACTCGAAGGTCAAACCCGGCAAGGACCACGGCGGTGCCCCGGGCGCAAAGAACGTCAAGAAGTTCTCGATCTATCGCTACGATCCGAGCACGGGCGAAAACCCGCACCTCGATAGCTACGATGTCGACATGGACCACTGCGCGCCCATGGTTTTGGACGCACTGATCAAGATCAAGAACGAGATAGACGCCACGCTTACGTTCCGCCGCTCGTGCCGCGAGGGCATCTGCGGCTCTTGCGCCATGAACATCGACGGCATGAACACGCTCGCGTGCTTGAAGCCGATCGAGGACTGCAAAGGCACCGTCAAGATCTATCCGCTGCCGCACATGCCGGTCGTGAAGGATCTCGTGCCCGATCTCACCACCTTCTATACGCAGTACGCGGCCGTGAAGCCGTGGCTCGAATCGACCACACCGCCGCCGCCGGATCGCGAGCGGCTGCAGTCGAAGGAAGACCAGGAAAAAATCGACAGTCCCTCTGCTTGCATCCTATGCGCGTGCTGCTCCACGTCGTGCCCGAGCTATTGGTGGAACGGCGATCGCTATCTCGGCCCTGCCGCGTTGCTGCAGGCCTACCGTTGGATCGTCGACACGCGCGACGAGAGCACGGGCGAGCGTTTAGACCAGCTCGAGGATGCCTTCCGGCTGTATCGCTGCCACACGATCTTGAATTGCACGCAGGCGTGCCCGAAGGATCTGAACCCGGGCAAGGCCATCGCCGAGATCAAGAAGATGATTGCCGAGCGGCGGCTGTAGCCTAAGGCGCCCTCCGCAATGGATCCACGCGTCGCTCGGCTCAGGTGGCGCTGTCGCCGCGGCATGCGCGAGCTCGACACCGTGCTGGCCGCGTTCGTCGATGCGGAAGGCGGCCGCCTCGACGACACCGATATTGCGTGTTTCGAGGCGATTCTGGAGTTGCCGGACCCGACGCTACACGCGTACCTTCTGGCGCGCAGTGCCCCAGACGATGCCGCCACCGCCGCCCTCATCGAGCGCATCCGCGCGAGTCATCGTCCTCACGCCTGAACCGTCGCGGCTGCTCTTCGTGTGGTGGCTGGCGCTCCACGGGTTGTTGCTCGGCGCCGCAGCACTCGTCGGTGCCGCTGGGTGGCTCAAGGGGCTGTGCGTGCTCGCAGTGGTCGTGCACGGCATCTTACGGCGGCCAGCCGCCACTCCGACGCCGATCCTGGTAGCCGAAGACGCGTCGTGCTGCGTCCCGGCGCTCGACACGGCATGGCTCGTACCTGGGCCGCGCACACGCCTTGCGGCTCACTGGTTGCGCCTTTCGCTGCCGGGCGGGGCCAGGCCACACGACATATTGTTGTGCGTCGACCAAGTGGATGCCCAAACCTGGGCGCGCGTGAACGCCCGGCTACGTCAGAGGCCGGTTGCGGGAACGCTGGCGGCGATTGACGCTCAAAGGACCGATCCGCCGGATCTGCGCTAGAATCGAAAAGAGTAAGCGCAGGGGGTCCGGCGCCGTCCCCCACGAGTCGCCCGCGAACTTTTCGGTGCAGCATGAGGTCTACCGAGCAGCGTTTGGCAGAGCAAGCCCAAAGACATCCACCGGGTAGCGGTGCCGCGGATCTCGCGCTGATCAAACGTGTGCAGCAGGGTGACAGGTCGGCTTTCGATCTGTTGGTACTCAAATACCAGCACAAGATAGTTAAGCTGATAATGCGCTACGTTCGCGACTCGTCGGAAGCTCTAGACGTCGCTCAAGAGGCCTTCCTCAAGGCCTACCGCGCCGCGCCTTCGTTCCGTGGCGAGAGCGCGTTCTACACATGGCTCTATCGCATCGCGATCAACACCGCCAAGAACCACCTGGTCGCGATTGGCCGTAAGCCCATCAGCTACGACCTCGATACCCAGGATCCCGAGAACTCGTCCATCTTGAACGAGCTTCGCGACCTCGACACGCCGGAAGGCCTCGCGCAAACGGAAGAAATTCGCTCCACCATCAATCGCGTGATTCATGGCCTGCCCGAAGAGCTGCGTACCGCGATCCTGCTGCGCGAAATCGAAGGCATGAGTTACGAGGAGATCGCGCAGACGATGGAGTGCCCCGTCGGGACGGTGCGCTCGCGCATCTTCCGCGCACGTGAAGCCATCGACAAAGCCATCGCCCCGTTGTTGTAGTCCACCGCCACTTCCGTTAACGCCGCCGTATGACAGAACAAATCAACGATCAGATTTCCGCCTTCATCGACGATGAGCTTTCCGAGGAGGAGAGTGCACTGCTCGTCCGGCGGTTTGAGCGTGACGCGAGCGCTCGCGCGCAAGTGCTGCGGTACACCATGATTGGCGCCGCGATGCGTGGCGAGATGCTCGACCCAAATTCGTCGGTGCTGCGCCGCCGCATCACGGCAGCCCTGGATGGCGCGGTGCCAGCGACGGAGCGGGCTGCGCCGCGCTGGTCGGCACGTTACGCGCGCCCGCTGCTCGGGGTCGGCATCGCGGCGGCTGTTGCCGTGGCCGCGATCGGCACGCTTCGCCTGGTCAACGAATCAGGCGTAGCGCCGAACGCAGCAACCGGCGGTGCCGTCGTCGCGGGCGATCAGGTCGTCGCGCCGAGCTATGTCGTGCCGCAGGACGCCACGCCTTCGGGTCCGGTCACGTCGCCGATTCGCCTCACGAACTACCTCATCCACCATAGCGAGTATGCGTCCGGGCTCGGCCGCGCGTCGGTCAGCTCCAACGTCGTCGGCGCCACCGTCGAGCCTATGCCGGCGCAGGCCGAAGAAGCGGAGTCGCAATGGCATTGATGCCGCGCTCGCTTGCCGGTTCACTGCTGCTGCTGACCTTGGTCGGTGGCCACGCCATGGCCCAGGAGGCGGGCAAGTGGCTCGATCGCATGAATCGGGCGGTGGACGAGCTGAACTACCGCGGCACGTTCGTGCACGTCATCGACGGCTCGGCCGAGATCATGAACATCGTGCATCGCAACGTCGCGGGCAACAGCGGCGAGCGCATATCGTCCGAGGCGCCGCGGCGCGAAATCGTTCGCGAAAACGACCAGGTAAAGTGGATCTTGCCGGACCAGAAGCTCGTGTTGCTCGAGACGCGAAAGGACGTAAGCCCGCTCGTGTCTGCGTTGCCGAGCTACTCGGCCGATCTCGAGCCGCACTACGAGATCAATCTGCGTGCCACCGCGCGGATCGCGAACCGCCCTGCCCAGATGATCGAGATCAAACCGCGCGACGAATTCCGTTACGGCTACGTGCTGTGGCTCGATCAGGAAACGGCGATGCCGCTGAAGTCGCAGCTCATGGACGAGCGTGGGCGTACCGTCGAGCAGATCCTGTTCACGGAGATCGACATGGCGGGCGACGTTGCGGCCGCCGACCTGGAACCTACCATCGAGACGACCGGATTCTCGACGATGCGACCACCGGAGCTCGTGCCGTCCGCGGCGGCCAACGTGCCGTGGCGTGCGTCTGCGGTGCCGGGCGGGTTCAGGCTTTCAGCCGCCACCCAAAGTCCGATGCCGGGGTCGAAGTATCCGGTGGAGCATCTCGTCTATTCCGACGGGCTCGCTACCGTGTCCGTGTTCATCGAGGATCCGAAGACCAAGGCCGAGGTCAACGACGGTTTCTCGAAGGTCGGTAGCACCAATACCTTCTCGCTGACGCTGCGTGGGCGGAAGGTCACCGCGGTGGGCGAAGTACCGAGACAAACCGTTCGCACGATCGCATCGTCGCTCGTCGCCGAATAATCGTGGCGGTATCCGAACCTCCCGGACCTGCCGGGCACCCCGATGCGCTGGTGCGGAAACTCGTGCTCTACAGTCGTCCGGAGTGCCACCTGTGCGATTCCATGGCGGAGCGACTTCAGCCCCTGCTCGAGGGCCGGCCCGTCGAACTCGAGATCATCGACGTCGATAGCAGCGTGGCGCTGGAGCGGCGCTACGGGCTTCGAATCCCCGTGCTCGTGGCGGGTGAGGTGGAGATCTCCGGTTACCCTCTCGACGAGGGGCGGGTTCGAGAGTACCTCGAGTCACTTTGAAGCGGCGCCGCCCGCCCGCTCGCTGATACCGCTATAATCCGCGCGCCCCCGCCGGGGCGGCGCTAAGACACCATGGACCGGATCCGAAATTTCTCGATCATCGCCCACGTTGATCACGGCAAGTCGACGCTTGCCGATCGGCTCATTCAGCTGTGCGGCGGCCTCGCGGAACGCGACATGGAAGAGCAGGTTTTGGACTCCATGGACCTCGAGCGCGAGCGTGGCATCACGATCAAGGCCCANNGATACCCCCGGGCACGTGGACTTCTCGTACGAGGTGTCGCGATCGCTTGCTGCGTGCGAAGGCGCGCTGCTCGTCGTCGATGCCGGGCAGGGCGTCGAGGCGCAGAGCGTCGCGAACTGCTACACGGCGATCGAACAGGGTCTCGAGGTGGTTCCGGTCATCAACAAGATCGATCTGCCCACCGCCGACCCGGACCGCGTCATCACGCAGATCGAGGACATCATCGGCATCGAGGCCACGGATGCGCTGCGCATCAGCGCCAAGACCGGTCTCGGCGTCGAGGATCTGCTCGAACGCATCGTCGAGCGCATTCCGCCGCCGCGCGGCAGTGAAGAGGCGCCGCTGCAGGCGCTGATCATCGACTCGTGGTTCGACAGCTACGTCGGCGTGGTGTCACTTATCCGCGTCATGAACGGCGTCGTTCGCAAGGATTCCAAGGTCATCGTGCACTCGACGCAGCGTAAGTATGCCGTCGAGCGTCTCGGCGTCTTCACGCCTCGGCCCACGGAGCGCGAGGAGTTGCGCGCAGGCGAGGTCGGTTTCCTGGTGGCGGCGATCCGAGAGATCGACGCCGCGCCTGTAGGCGATACGATTGTCGATGCCGGCGTTCCTAATGTTCCTGCGTTACCCGGTTTCGCGAAGATCCAGCCGCGCGTGTTCGCCGGTATGTTCCCCGTCGAGTCCGACGACTACGAAAATTTCCGGGAAGCCCTCCAAAAGTTGGCGCTCAACGACTCGTCGCTGGCGTTCGAGCCGGAGGTCAGCGCCGCGCTCGGCTTTGGCATGCGCTGCGGCTTCCTGGGTCTTTTGCACATGGAGATCGTGCAGGAGCGGTTGGAGCGCCACTACAACCTGTCGCTGATCACTACAGCGCCGACCGTCGTCTACGAGGTCAAGCTGCAGAACGGCGAAACCATCAAGGTCGAGAACCCTGCTGATTTGCCGGAGCCTCACAAAATCATCGAGATTCGCGAACCGATCATTCTCGCAAACATTCTCGTGCCGCAGGAGTACCTCGGCGCAGTGATCCAGCTCTGCATCGAAAAGCGTGGCGCGCAGAAAGGCTTGCAGTACTCCGGCAAGCAGGTGCAGCTCGAGTTCGAGTTGCCGCTGGCCGAAGTCGTGCTCGACTTCTTCGATCGATTGAAGTCCGTGAGCCGCGGGTACGCGTCGTTCGACTACGACTTCCTACGGTTCGAAGCGGCGCCGCTCGTGAAGCTCGACATCCTGATCAACAAAGACAAAGTCGACGCGATGGCTTTCATTGCGCATCGAGACGGCATCGAGCGCAAAGGCCGCAAGATCGTCGAAACGTTGAAGGACGTAATTCCTCGCCAGCAGTTCGAAGTGGCCATCCAAGCGGCGATTGGCTCGCAGATCGTCGCGCGCAGCACGGTCAAAGCGTATCGCAAGGATGTCACTGCGAAGCTCTACGGCGGCGACGTCACGCGCAAGCGCAAGTTGCTCGAGAAACAGAAGGCCGGCAAAAAACGCATGAAGCAAGTGGGCTCCGTCGAGATACCGCAAGAGGCGTTCCTCGCTGTGTTGCAGGCCGATAAAAAATGACCAATACTCGATTCGCATTGCGCCGGAGCGAAGGTGGATAGCTTGGATTTCGCGTTGATACTCGTGGCGTTGACCACGGTGGCCGGTGTGATCTGGGCAATCGACGCGTTGTTCTTCGCCAAAGCACGGTTCGGCGCCGCGTCTCGAGGCACCGAAGTCAGCGAGCCGGTGCTCGTCGAATACGCGAAGTCATTCTTTCCGATCCTGCTCGTCGTGCTGGTAATCCGGTCTTTCCTGTTCGAGCCGTTCCGCATTCCCTCCGGGTCCATGATGCCCACCCTGCTCGAGGGCGACTTCATTTTTGTGAACAAGTTCGCGTATGGCCTGCGGCTGCCGGTTCTAAATAACAAGTTCGTCCAGATTGGTGAGCCGGCGCACGGCGACGTTGTGGTTTTCCGGCTACCGTCCGATCCGAGTGTGAACTACATCAAGCGCGTGGTCGGACTTCCGGGCGACGTCGTTGAATACGATCCGGTGAAGAGACGGGTCTTCCTGAACGGCGAGTTGGTGCCGATCGAGCTCGATGGGCACTACGAGAACGATGCGAACATTGCGTTAGGTCATGAGCAGCTCGGTGCGCACAATCATCGCGTGCTGCTGACGGAGAATCGGCCGAGTCCTGGCGGCAAGTACGTCGTTCCGGCAGGACACTATTTCATGATGGGCGACAATCGAGACAACAGTCAGGACAGCCGCTTTCCGCAGGTCCAGTTCGTGCCGGAAGGCAACTTGGTTGGGCGCGCGGTGGGGGTTTGGATGAATTGGCAGTGGATCAACGGGCGGCCTCAGTGGCCGCAGTGGAACAGGATCGGGAGGGGCATCGAATGACCAACTCACGACACGCTCAAGCGGGCGTCACCGCCTTAGGCTTCCTGATTCTCGCGACACTCGTTGGCGTCGTGGGCCTCGCCGCGATCAAGGTCGTGCCGATGTACATCAAGAATGCACGCATGGACACGATTCTTGCCGAGATTCAGAAAGAGCTGAACGGTCAGGGTGCAAACCCTTCGACGATCCGCTACGCCCTCGCGAAACGGTTTTCCGTCGAAGACATCAATATGGACATCGAGAAGATCCAGATCGCGCAGAGCAAGGATGGCTACTCGTTGCGCATCAACTACGAAAACCGCGCGCCGTATGTGGCGGACATCTATCTCGTGGTGGCCTACAACAAGCAGGTCGAGATCCGGCGGTGAGCTCGCGGGCGCGCTGGGCCGAGGCCAAGCTGCGCTACACGTTTCTGGATCCCACGCTGCTCGAGCAGGCGCTTACCCATCGCAGCGCATCAAAGAACAACAACGAGCGACTCGAATATCTCGGTGATTCGTTCTTGAACTTCGCGATCGCGCGGCGGCTATACGCTTTGCGCCCCGAAGACACCGAAGGCGATTTGAGCCGCGCACGGGCAGCGCTCGTCAAAGAGCAGACGTTGGCCTCCATGGGGCAGGCTCTCAGCATCGACGGCGAGATCGTGCTTGGTGGGGGCGAGCTACGCAACGGCGGCGCGCACCGCGGAGCGGTGCTCGCAGACGCTGTCGAGGCGTTGATAGGTGCGGTGCTGCTTGACGGCGGCACGGTGGCAGCGGAAGCTTTGATCGATTGGCTGTTCGCCGAGCAGATTGCCGCGTTGCCGGATGCGGCCACGCTGAAGGACGCCAAGACGCGGCTCCAGGAATGGCTACAGGGCAAAGGCTTGCACCTACCGGTCTATGCGATCGAGTCCGTGCACGGCCGCGATCACGAGCAAACATTTGTCGTCAGTTGCGCAGTCACGGAAAAGCATGCTTACACCACAGGTCAGGGACCGAGCCGCCGCCGCGCCGAGCAAGAAGCCGCTGCGGCCATGTTGGCGGTACTGACCAGTGAGCGAGACGGATAGCACTCCGACCGGTCGCTGCGGTCTGGTCGCGATCGTCGGGCGACCCAACGTCGGTAAGTCCACGCTGCTTAACGCCCTCATCGGCGAGAAGATCAGCATCGTCACGGATAAGCCGCACACCACGCGGCAGCGCGTGCTCGGCGTGCTGAACCGCGGCGCCGATCAGGCCGTTTTCATCGACACGCCTGGCCATGCGCGGCGCACCAAACGCGTGTTGCACCGGCTCATGGCGCGACAGATCCATCAGGCCCTCGCCGATTGTGACGTAGCGTTGCTCGTCGTCGAGGCCAAGGGGCTCACGAGCCAGGATCGCGTGCTGATTGACATGGTCAAGGACCGGTACGACCGCACGTTCCTCGTGGTGAACAAGGTCGACGCGCTTGCGAGCAAGATCGAGCTGCTACCGACGCTCGACAAGCTCGGCAGTCTGCCGTTCGCGGCGTTGATACCCATCTCCGCGAAGACCGGTGACAATCTCGACACCCTCGTCGCACAGATTTTCGAGCGCCTGCCGCAAGGCCCGGCGCTGTTCCCACAGGACATGGTCACCGATCGCGATCTGTCGTTCCGGATCGCCGAGACGATCCGCGAGAAGCTCATGACGCTCGTGCACCAGGAGGTCCCGTACGGCCTCACGGTGGAGGTCGAGCATCTCGGGCACAACGAGGAGGGCCAGCGGCTCGTGCATGCGTTGGTCTGGCTAGAACGCGAGAGCCAGAAGAAGATCGTGATCGGCAAAGCGGGAAGCGTGCTGAAGCAGGCAGGCTCTGAGGCGAGAATGGAGCTCCGGAAGCTGCTCGGCGAGCGCGTGCATCTCGAGCTCTGGGTCAAGGTGCGTGAGCATTGGGCCGACAGCGAGCACGAGTTGCAAAAACTTGGCTTCGAGGTGTAATGGCCGAACGCGAACAAGTAGTGCTCGAGCCGGGGTTCGTGCTTCACCAACGGCCGTACCGCAACACGAGCCAGCTCCTCGAATGTGTCACGGCAAACCACGGGCGGGTAGGGCTCGTGGCGCGCGGCTCGCGGCGGCCCGCCAGCGGCCAACGCGCGCTCCTTCAACCGTTCGTGCCGTTGCGTTTGTCGTGGTTGCGGCGCGGCGATCTCGGGCGTCTCACGCAGGTGGAGGCCGCCGGCCCAAGCCACGAACTCGCGGCGCAGCGTCTGCTCGGTGGCTACTACGCGAACGAGTTGCTGCTGCGGCTCACCGCCCGCAGCGATCCCAACGCCGAGATTTTTTCCTGCTATAGTCGCTGCCTCGCGGAGCTGGCCGAAACGCGTGTCGTGGCGCGGCCTCTGCGTGTTTTCGAACTGGGCCTGCTGCACGCGCTCGGTTATGGCGTAGAGCTCGGCAGCGACGCTACAAGCGGCAAGCCCCTCGAGCCCGAAACGCGGTATGTGTTCGAGGCCGAGCAGGGCCTACGTTGTGCCGACGCACACGCGAACGCCGATGCCGACACTTACATCGGGCGCGATCTGATCGCGTTGCGTGAGTGCAGGCTCGACGACGACGGGAGTTTGCGCACGGCGCAACGGCTGCTCGGCCGTGTATTGCGCGTTCACTTAGGCGAGCGGCCGCTACAGAGCCGCCTGGTATTGCAAGACATCGTGAGTCGCGGACTGTAGCTCGTTTTCAAAATGACACACTCGGCATCCATTCATCTCGGCGTGAATGTCGATCACGTCGCAACGCTGCGCCAGGCGCGTGGTACCCGTTACCCAGACCCGGTCATGGCCGCGCTGCTCGCCGAGCAATCAGGCGCGGATAGCATCACCGTCCATCTGCGCGAGGACCGGCGCCACATCCAGGCGCGCGACGTCGAGGTGTTGTTGCGCACCGTACAGACGCGCGTGAACCTCGAGATGGCCGTCACCGACACCATGGTCGACTTCGCGGTTTTACATCGACCGTCCGACTGTTGTTTGGTGCCAGAACGACGCGCGGAACTTACGACGGAGGGCGGGCTCGACGTGGCCGGGCAGAGGGAGCGCGTCGCCGCTGCGTGCCGGAAACTCGCCGAGCACGGTATCCGCGTGTCTTTGTTCATCGACCCCGACGAAGCGCAGATCGCGGCGAGCGCCACGGCCGGCGCACCGGTCGTGGAGCTGCACACCGGCGCGTATGCCGACGCGAACGGCTCTGCCGCTGCGATCGAGCTCGAGCGGATTCGCACGGCCGCGCAATACGCAAGCAAACTCGGTCTCACCGTGCATGCGGGCCACGGGTTGAACTACCAAAACGTGGGGCCAGTGGCCGCGATCAGAGAAATCGTGGAGCTGAACATCGGCCACGCCGTCGTGGCGCAGGCGCTGTTCGATGGCTTTGCGGGCGCCGTGGCAAAAATGAAAGCATTGATGGTGGCGGCGCGCTCGTGATCTTTGGCATCGGCACGGACATCCTGCGGGCGGACCGCGTCGAGAAGACGTGGCAACAGTTCGGCGAGCATTTCGCGCGCCGGCTGCTGCTCGACGAGGAGTACGCGCTGTTCGAGAAGGCCAAGCGGCCGGTGCGCTTTCTCGCAATGCGGTTTGCGGCCAAGGAGGCCGTCGTGAAGGCAATGGGCACGGGCTTCGCAAACGGCATGTGGATTCGCGACGTCGGCATGCTGCCGAACGCGCTCGGTCAGCCGCAGGTCATTTACTCGGAGCGCGGCAAGGCCGTGTGCCGCAGGCTCGGAGTTGGCGATGGGCACCTCACGCTGAGCGACGAAGCGGGGCTCATCGTGGCGGTGGCCGTGCTGATGAAAGCCGAGCCCAAGAATTCGAACCAGGCTGAATTGGCAATAGGTTAGAGCGCGCGTGAACACACTCGTATTCGATATCGAAACTGTGCCGGATGTCGAGCTCGGCCGCAGGCTGTATGAGCTCGGAGACTTGAGCGACGCTGACGTCGCGACGGTGATGTTCACGAAGCAGCGGCAGATTCGAGGCAGCGATTTCCTCCCACCGCCGCAGCAGCGCATTGTCGCGATCTCGGCGGTCATGCGCAGCCGGGACGGCATCAAGATCTTCAGCCTCGGCGACGAGCAGTCGCCAGAGCGTGAAATCGTTCAGCGCTTCTTCGACGGCCTCGAGCGGTACACGCCGGAGCTCGTGTCGTGGAACGGCTCGGGTTTCGACCTGCCGGTGTTGAACTATCGTGCGTTGAAGCACGGCGTCAACGCGCACAAGTATTGGGAAGTCGGCGAAAGCGACCGCGACTTTCGCTACAACAATTATCTTTCGCGCTTCCATTGGAGGCACATGGATCTGATGGACGTGCTATCGGGCTACGGCGCGAGCAGCCGCGCGTCGCTCGACACGGCCGCGCAGCTGATCGGCTTGCCCGGAAAGCTTGGGCTAGGCGGCGCGCACGTGTGGTCGGCGTACCAGCGCGGCGAGATTGCTGCGATACGCGACTACTGCGAGACCGACGTGCTGAACACGTACCTGATCTATCTGCGCTTCCAGCTCGTGCGCGGTGAGCTCGATCCGGTGGCTTACCAAGGCGAGCTACAGCAGGTGGAAGCGAAGCTCGAGCAGTCGGATCGGCCGCACTTGAAGCAGTACCTCGATCTGTGGCGAAAGACGCGTGCAGGGTGACGCTAAGATAATCACCGCCACCATCATCGACCTGACGCACGACGGCGAGGGGGTGGCGGACATCGACGGGCGCCGCGTGTTCGTGCCGGACGCGCTGCCAGGCGAGCGCGTCGAGATCGCACTGCGCAAACGCCGGCGCAAGCTCGTGGAAGCGGTTCTCGTCCGCGTGCTCGAGCCCTCGCCCGACCGTGTGACGCCGGGATGCGAGTACTTCGGCCGCTGCGGCGGTTGCGCGTTGCAGCACCTCGAACACTCGGCCCAGATCGCGTTCAAACAAAACGCCGTGGCGCAGGTGCTCGCGCGCATCGGGCGCACCGAGCCCGAGGAATGGCTGCCGCCGGTGGCAAGCCCGCCGTGGCGTTATCGGCGCCGTGCGCGGCTCGGCGCGAAATATGTCGCGGCCAAGGAGCGCGCACTCGTGGGTTTCCGCGAGCGTGCGGGCCCGTACCTCACGGATATGCGGCATTGCCCCGTGCTCGCGCCGCCGCTCGACGGCCTCTTGGGCGAGATGGCGGATCTGATTGCCGGCACCAGCATTCGTGAACGAGTGCCGCAGATAGAAGCGGCCGTGGCCGACGGAGTTACCGCGCTCGTGCTGCGCGTGCTCGAGCCGCCGAGCGCCGCCGATGTGCAGGCGTTTCGCGACTTCGGCGCGCGCCACGGCATTGACATCTACCTGCAGCCCGGCGGGCCCGGCACAGTGGCACCTCTCGGCGAAGCGCGGACGTTGAGCTACAAGCTCGAGGAGTTCGCCCTCACGCTGCAGTTCCTGCCGACGGACTTCGTGCAGGTCAACGCGGCGATCAATGCGCAGCTCGTGGCGACGGCGGTGAAGCTCGCCGCCATCGAGCCCACGGACCGCGTGCTCGATCTTTACTGCGGGCTCGGCAACTTCAGCCTGCCGCTCGCGCAGCGGGCGCGCGAGCTGCTCGGCGTGGAAGGCGAGGCGGGGCTCGTTGCGCGCGCGGTGCGCAACGCCGCCTTGAACGGCATCAGCAATGCGCGCTTCATCACGGCCGATCTCTTCAAGACCGACTGGAGCTTCTACCGCGAACCGTGGGACATCGTGGTCCTGGATCCGCCACGCACGGGCGCGGAAGTGCCGATTGCCGAGCTGGCACGCAGCAGTCCGCGCCGCATCGTCTACGTGTCGTGCCACCCGGCTACGCTTGCGCGAGATGCCGAGGTGCTCGTGCACCAGCGCGGCTACAAGCTGAAGGTTGCGCGCGTGTTCGACATGTTCCCGCACACGAACCACATCGAGGCGCTCGCGATGTTCGAGCGCGCCTGACTATCCCCGTCCGGGTCGTGCGCCCTTGGACAGACGACACGGGTGCTGGCTAAGATCGACGTGACGACGCGCCTCTAGTGCGGTTCTCTGCGAGGTGAATACGATGCAGCGCTCGATTTCGGTTGCCCTCGCTCTCGTCGCCGTGGGTGTCGCATTCGCGGCCCTAGGGCAGAATGCGAACGTCCCGCCTGGAGCTTCGTCCGGCGTGCCCGTCACTCAAGTGGCGTCGCCTCCGCCGAGTTGTCAGGACGAGCAGGGGCTCACCTATCTCTGCGGCCTCGTGGTCCCGGAAGATATTCTGAGCGTGGGCTCCACCGGTCTGTTGCTCGCGTCCGGTCATCGTGCACCGGGTCATCTATATCTGATCGATCCAAAAGCACGGACGCAGACGGAGCTCATTCACGGCGCGGCGTTCACGCAACAGCAGGACGCGCGCGTTTTTCCTGACTGTCCGGGGCCGCTGAACCTGCAGGCCTTCGATGTCCACGGCTTGAGCATGGCCGAAACGTCGCCGAAGCGGTTCAGCATCTACAGCACTAGCCACGGCGAGCGCGAAGCCATCGAAATCTACGATCTCGATCTTCGCGGCACGGCGCCTGCTCTCACCTGGAAAGGCTGTGTCCTGCTGCAGCAGGACAGTTACTTCAACAGTGTCGCCCGGCTCGCCGACGGCGGCTTCGTCACCACGAGAATGCGGGACGCGAACTACAAGCGCGTTCAAGGTAGCCCGGTCGGGATCACGGGCCGTTTGTTCGAGTGGCATCCGGGCGGTCGACTGCTGCCGCTGGCCGGCACCGAAATGTCATTGCCGAACGGCATCGACGTCTCGAAGGACGAGCGCTACGTGTTCGTCGCCGCCATGGGTACGCACGAAATAGTCCGTTTCGACCGTCGTGCGACGCCGATGGGTAAGAGCGCGGTGTCACTGCCCATTTCGCCGGACAATGTCCACTGGGCCGCCGATGGCAAGCTTTTGACCGCGGGTCCGAACTATGTAGCGCCCGCAGTGTGCAGCGGGGCGGGGTGCGCCTCGGGCTGGTCGGTGCTGGAGGTGGATCCACGGACGCTGGCGTTCTCACGACTCGGCGGCGCGGATCAGACGGCTGCGATGCAGGGTGTGAGCTCGGCGATGCGCGTGGGCGACGACATCTGGGTCAGCAGCAACGATGATCGTGTCGCCCGCTTCTCGCTGAAACGGCGGTAACCCCCGCGGAATCAGTTCGCCGGATCGCCCACGCGCGTGATCGCGCCGCGGCGTAAGTCCGCCACGCGAATCACACCGATGCGGCCCATGCCGCGATTCGTGATGTACAGCGAACCGCCGAGTTCCGTGGCGCCGGTTGCGTAGTTCACGAGGGGGGTTCCCTTACCTTCGATCAGCGTGCGCGATTTCAGCGTTAGTGGATCCAGCTTGGCGATCAGCCAATCGTCGATGCACGTTGCGCCGGCGCAGTTGGCGATGGTGCTGACAGGCGGTCGCTGACCGCCGACGAGAATCGAGCCGTCCGCGGCCCACTTCAAGTTGTCCGGCAGATAGTCGAGCTTGATTGAGGTCGGCGGGCCGCGGCCGTCGCGACGGATGCGCACGATCTCACCGCCCGACCACGCGCTGACGAACAGCGAACGCCCGTCCTTCGATTCGACGATGCCATTGCCGCCGCGCAGCTTGATGCCGGGCAGCTGCTTCAACCCCGAGCGCGCGTGCCATTCGAAGACACTGCCGAGCGCCTCGCCCGCAACATGCCGCGCCATGCGATCGGCGCTGCCGTCGTCCATGCTCGCGATGGCAATGCCACCGTCGCGCAGCGCGGTGACCGCGTTCGCGTCCGTGTGCTCCGGCATCGGTATACAGCCCACCCAGGTCGCAACCGGTGCAGCGCCTGACGAATCGAGCTCGAACACTTCGATCGATTCGCGCCCGCCGCTGTGCACTGCGTATAGCACTGCGCGGTTGCGGCCGAGTGCGCGCAACGACAAGCCGCCCGTGGAGAACGTTGCCTCGTCGGGTGGGCCCGAGCACGCGGCGTAAGTACCCTCGTCGAGCCGGTTCGTAGCGTCGGCCGGATACAGCGCCTCGACGCGGCCGCTCGCCGTATCGATTCGCTTCAACGTGTTCGGAGTTCCGAAGCCAAGACCGCTCGCGATGAGCCAGCGACCGCCCGGCACGGCCACGCTGTCTTCTGCGGCGTCCGCACCGCAGATGAAGTTCATTGCGCCCTGCGCGGAGCAATCCTGCGCCATCGCTGGCGACGCCGGCGTGAGGCAGACAACGCTCGGGCCGAGCATCAGCACGCGGAGGATCACAGTTCGAATCGACATCGGACGCCCTCGGCAGCGGGTGGCGTAGCGCCAAAACCAATGCTAACGTGAACGGTAACATTCTGCTCGGCTGCTGGAACAAAACAAGAAGACCAAGGGGGGTCCGACCGTGGCAAATCCTGTTGCATCGTCTCCTGCTGCATCGTCCGATTCAGATGCCGCCTGGCCGAGCGCTCGAGCCGGCTGGTGGCTCGTCACCTTGATGGCGCTGGCGTCCGTCGTGTCGCAGTTCGATCGCACCGTCATCAATCTGACCGTGGGCCCGCTGAAACAGGCGTTCTCGTTGAACGACACGCAGTTCGCCATGCTGCAGAGCGTCGCGTTCGGCATCTTCTATACGCTCGCGTGCATTCCGCTCGGCTGGCTCGCGGACCGCTATCAGCGGCGTGTGATCATGGGAGTGTCGCTCCTCTTCTTCAGCTTGTTCGCGATGAGCTCCGGTTTCGCGCGCAGCTATGCGCAGCTGTTCCTGACGCGCGTCGGCGTGGGTGTCGGCGAGGCCACGGTCACGCCTGCCGGCCTCTCGATGATGAGCGACTATTTCCCGCGCGAGAAGCTCGGGCGCGCCATCGGCGCATTCTTCATGAGCGCGCCCGTCGGGCAGGCCGTCGGTTTGATCGCAGGTGGCCTTCTGCTGCAGTGGCTCGCGACGTCTTCGGTGCTGTCGAGCGGGCTGCTCCAAGGGTTCGAGCCCTGGCAGGCGGCATTCTTGATCATCGGCGCGCCGGGCCTGTTGCTCGTGCCGTTGTTCCTGTTGCTGAAGGAGCCCCCGCGACGGGGCGGCGGCGCACAGATGCCGCTTTCGCCGCGCGAGGTGTTCGCGCTCATCCGCGAACGCGCCCGCGCGTTGACGCCGATGTTCGCTGGCTTCTGCATGGTGACGCTCGTGTCGTACTCGTTTTTCGTCTGGACGCCGTCGATGTTCCAGCGCACGTTCGACTGGAACCCGCGGCAGGCCGGTCTCGCGTTCGGCACGATCGTGCTGATATTCGGCACGGCGGGTGCGTACTTCGGCGGTTGGATGACGGATCGTCTTGCGCGCCGCGGCCACCTCGATGCGCCGCTGAAGGTGGCGGCGTTCGGCTTCGTCGGTTGCGGAGTGTTCGGCGGGCTTGCGCCGTTGATGCCGTCCCCGGAGCTTGTGCTCGCGATGCTCGCGCCTGCGATTTTTCTGTCGAACACGCCGTATGCGTGCGCCGGCACGTCGATCCAGCTGATCGTGCCGAACCGAGCGCGTGCGCAGGTCACGGCCCTCTACATCACGCTGATCACGCTCGTAGGTCTCGGCGTGGGCCCGACGGTGGTGGGCCTGATGAACGATTACGTGTTCAAGAATCCGGCCGACATCCGCTACTCGCTCGCGATCGTGGTCGCGGTGCCGGCACCGATCATGTTCACGCTGCTGGCGCTCGCCTGGCGCCCCTACCGCGCATTGCGCGGCGGGGCGTAGGCGGGCGCTCTAGAGAATTTAGAACCGATCGGTGATCGGCACCTTCACGAAGCCTTCGGGGTAGCCCTCGACTTCCTTGCCGACGATCGTGAAGTCCTTCTTCTTCAAACTGAAGCGTTGCTCGAGCTCCATGTAGCCGTGCGGATCGAACAGCGGCGTGGCGCTCATGCCCATGATGCCGGTGGCGTCCTTCTTGTCGCAGGTGTACAGCGAGCCCTGCTGCGCGAAGTTGTGCTTGCCGTGCTCCAGCATGCCGTCCATCGCCGCCTTCAACGTGTAATGCATCGTGAGAAAGTTGAAACCGAGCGGGTAGATGTCCTCGACCGTGACTTCGGCCACGCCGTCTTTGCCTGCAACGTCCGGGTACATCTTCCAGCCCGGCACTCTCTTGGCCACGTAGGTCGCGTCTTTCAGGTTCGTGAGCTTCACGACCGTGGTCATCTTCGCGCCGAGCTTCACCGCTTCCTTGCAGCGCTCGATGCCCTCGTCGAGCTCGGTCGCCGGATCGGCGTTCGTGCGAGCGATCAGGAAACAGTCCGTGCCCTCGAGCGCGGCCAGCGCGGCCCTGACTTTGGCGTAGTAAGCCTCGCGCGGCAGCAGCTTCGTCGACTCTTCCATGTCGGCCGAGTCCTCGAGCTGCAAGGCCTGCGCGCCCGCCATCGCCATGCGTTTCGCGGAACGGTACACGGCGAGCGGCCCGCCAAAGCCGTCCTCGATGTCGGCCGCGAGCGGCAGCGAGCAGGTGTGCGAGATACGGCTCGTGATCCATTCGACGTCGGCGAGCCCCGAGAAGCCGTAGTCGAGCACGCCGTTCATCGCGATCGACACTTCGCCGCCGGAGAGCATCATGGCTTTGAAGCCGACCATCTCGACGGCACGCGCTGACGCGCAGTCGTATACGCACGGCGCCACGATGCAGCTCTTGGCTTCTTCCAGCACCTGCCGAAGGGTTTTCTTTGTCATTGTCGTCTCCTCGAGTTCGTTTGAAAATTGGTCAGACCACGGCCGTCGGCAGGGGCTCGCCGGCGAAAAAAGCATCGAGGTTCGCGAGCATCATGTCCGCCATGTGCTTGCGCCCCTCGACGGTGCCGCTCGCCATGTGCGGTGTCAGCGCGGTCTTCGGGTTTTGTCGCAGCGGCTCCGGCACGTGCGGTTCGTTCTGATACACGTCGAGCGCGGCACCGGCGATCAGGCCTGCTTCCAGCGCCGCGATCAGCGCCGCGTCGTCCACGACGGATCCACGCGCGACGTTGACGAGATAGCTTTCGGGGCCGAGCGCGGCAAGCACCGCGGTGCCGATCAGATGACGTGTCGCGGCATTCGCGGGGCACGTGACGACGAGCACGTCCGACCGCTTCGCGAGCGCGAGCAGATCGGGCTCGTATGCATAGTCGACCGGCTTTCGGTTCGGACCCGTGTACACGATCGGACCGAAGGGCGCGAGGCGGGCGGCTACCGCGGAGCCTATGCTGCCGAGGCCCACGATACCGAATACGCAGCCGGTGACCCTCCGTGTGAGCGGCAGATCGCCTTGCGGCCAGCGGCCCGCGCGCACGTACGCGTCGGCCGCAGGCAGGCCGCGTAGCAAGCTGATCACGAGGCCCACGGCGAGATCGGCCGTGTCGATCGTCGGTGCGCCCGGCGTGTTGCCTATGCGCACGCCGCGCGATCGCGCGAACGGCAGATCGATCTTGTCGATGCCCACGCCGTTCACCGACACGATGCCGAGCCCCGGCAACGACGCCATGAGTTCATTGGAGCAGCCGAACTGTGCGCCGGTGGCGATGGCGCGGACGCTGCCCGCGTGGCTCGCGAGCCATGCCCGCTGCGCGCCGCCATCGAGTTCCCACCAGCGCACGATCTCGAACCGGGCGTTCAGTGCCGACTCGAGGTACTTGGAGAAGGGGGCTAGTTGCAGGGCAACGGGTCGCGGAGCGCTCATGCGATGGTTCCTATACGACGGCGACCATGCCGCCATCGACGTACAGCGTTTGGCCGTTCACGAAATTCGATGCGCTCGACGCGAGGAACACGACAGCGCCGTGCAGGTCCTCGAGCTTGCCCCAGCGGCCGGCTGGCGTGCGCT
This sequence comes from Gammaproteobacteria bacterium, assembly GCA_003155415.1. Lineage (GTDB taxonomy): Bacteria > Pseudomonadota > Gammaproteobacteria > Steroidobacterales > Rariloculaceae > FEN-1219. The sequence continues at coordinate 18,598 of PMCP01000134.1, forward strand.
TGCGCAGCCACTCGTCGAACACCGGGTCTTCCATCAGCGCCTTCGTCAGCGGCGTCGCGAAGTAGCCGGGGGCCAGCGCGTTGATCTGCAATCCGTAGCGCGCCCAGTCGGCGCACATGCCTTTCGTCAAATTCTTGACCGCACCTTTTGTCGCCGTGTAGGGCGCGATGCCCGGCCGTGCGAGCTCGCACTGCACGCTGCCGATGTTGATGATCTTGCCGTGACCGCGCGCGATCATGTGCGGCGCAACGGCCTTGCTCACGTAGTACACGCTGTCGACGTTCGTGCTCATGAGCTCACGCCAATCCGAGTCGCTGAATGTCTCGAGCGGTGCGCGGCGCTGGATGCCGGCGTTATTCACGAGAATGTCGACCGGTGCTACATGAGCTTCGATCGCGGCGACGCCTGCGTTGACCTGTGTCGCGTCCGTGACGTCGAACGTGGCGATGTCGACTTCCCCGCCGTGCTTGCGCAGCTCGGTGGCGGCGGCTTCGAGCGCGGGGCGCGACCGGCCGTTGATCACGAGGCGGGCGCCCGCCTGCGCGAGCGCGGTCGCGAGTGCGAAACCGATGCCGCGGCCGGCGCCGGTCACGAGGGCCGTTCGCCCGGCCAGGCTGAAAGGGTTCGTCGGCTGCATTCGAAGGGGAAACTTGTTAACGTGCACATTCTAGCGCACGACAGGGTTTTTGCATGCTCGCGGCAGTGTGTCATGGAGCCAAGGACGTTCGAGTCGAGCCCCGCGCGGAACACGCGCTCGCGCCCGACGAGGTCCGCGTTGCGGTCGCCTTCGGCGGCATCTGCGGCTCGGATCTGCATTACTACCATCGCGGCGCCGTCGGCGATTTTTTCGTTCGTGAGCCGCTGACACTCGGGCACGAAGTTTCGGGCGTCGTCGTCGAAGTCGGCTCCGGCGTAAAGGGCATCGAGACCGGCATCAAAGCCGCGCTCGACCCCGCGCGCCCGTGCCTCACGTGCCACTACTGCCGCGCGGGTCGCGCCAATTTGTGCACGAACATGCAGTTCCTCGGTAGCGCGGGGCGCTTCCCGCACGTGCAGGGTGGGTTCGCGCAGCACCTCGTGCTGCGCCAGGACCAGATCGTGCCCGTGCCGAAGGACACGGATTTGCTGCGGCTGTCGGTCGCCGAGCCGCTATCGGTCGGCTTGCACGCCGTGAATCGCGCCGGCCCGCTGCTCGGTAAGCGTGTGCTCGTCACCGGCTCGGGCCCGATCGGCCTGCTCACGGCACGCGCGGCGCGGTTCGCCGGTGCCGCCGAGGTAGTGTCCACGGACGTGGAGGACGCGGCGCTCACGGTGGCGAAGACGCAGATGGGCGCGACGCGCACCGTCAACGTCGCGCGCGAGGCGGGGGGGTTAGCCGAGTTCGAGGTCGACGGCGGCTACTTCGACGTGGCGCTCGAGGTGTCGGGTGCCGCCGTGGCGCTGGCGTCGCTGTTCAAAGTTATCCGTCGTGGCGGCCGCATCGTGCAGGTCGGCATGCTGCCGCCGGGCACGGCGCCGGTGCCGGTCAACGTGCTGCAGACGCGCGAGATCGAGTTCGTCGGCGCGTTCCGCGCCAACGACGAGTTCCGGCGCGCCGTCGAGCTGATCGTTTCCGAGGCCATCGACGTGGCGCCGATCCTGTCCGGCACCTATCCGCTGGCGGACGCGGTGGCCGCGCTCGAGCGCGCGGGTGACCGCTCCAAGGTCGTGAAACTGCATCTCGCCATCAACGAGGGTTACCGATGATCACGCGTACGGCCATCTTCGAGGGCCGCATCAAACCCGGCTTTGAGGCGCGGTTTTTCGAGGGCGTTGAGCAGCGGCTTGCACCCTTGTGGCGCAAGTTCCCGCACGCCCGCAACGTGCGTCTCCTGAAGGTGGCCACGGCCGACGCGGACGCCCCGCCCATCGTCATGATCCAGCAGATCGATTACCCCTCGCACGCGGCGCTTGCGGAGGCTATCGCCTCGCCGGCCCGTGCCGAGGCCCGCGCTTTGACGCTCGAACTCATGGAGATGTTCGAAGGTCGCTTCTATCATGTCGTGAGCGAAGGCAACGCGGCAGAACATTCCGCGTAACGACCGCTGCGGCTCGGAGCCGCCGGGGTCGTAGGGCACACCCATGACCCGGTCAGGTAAGAAACGAGTCGACAACGGCGGCGACGGCCGCGCCAGGCCCGGTCGCCGGCCGACGATCCGCGAAGTGTCGCGGCTCGCCGGCGTATCCCACATGACGGTGTCGCGCGTGATCCGCGACCTGGACCTCGTTCAGCCCGAAACGCGTGCCCGCGTGCACAAGGCGATTGCGGACCTGGGCTACGTGCCCGACCGCGCGGCGGGTAGCCTCGCGAGCCGCCGCACCGGGTTCATCGCGTTGATGCTGCCGACGCTGACGAATACCAACTTCGCGGCCGTGGCCCACGGCCTCACGGACGCGCTGCGTCTCGCCGACTACGATCTGCTGATCGCGTACACGGAATACTCCGTGAGCGAGGAAGAGCGGCAGCTCAAGAACCTGCTCGCGCGTCGGCCCGAGGCCATGGTGCTCACGGGCTCGATGCACAGCCGCGCCGCCGCCAAGATGCTGCTGGCTTCCGGCATCCCGGTCATCGAGATCGCGGACCTGCCGCGCCAGCCGCTCGAGCACGCCGTCGGCTTCTCGAACTACGAAGTCGGGCGCACCGCGGCGCGTTACCTGATCGACAAGGGCTTCGAGCGCATCGGCGCGACGGCCAGTTCCAACGAAGGCGATGTGATCGACCATCGCGGCGAGGAACGCATGCGCGGCTTCGAGGACGAGTTGAAGCGCAGCGGCCGCCCGCCGGAGCTTGTGTTGCGGCACGGGCACGCGCCCGTGAGCTTCGATCACGGTGTGGCGGTCACACCGCTATTGCTGGAGAAGCGTATCGACGCCGTGTTCGCCGTGTCCGACCTATCCGCCGTCGGCATCGTCATGGAGTGCCAGCGCCGTGGCGTGGCCGTGCCCGAGCAGCTGTCCATCGTCGGCTTCGGCGACTTCGAGATCGGTCGCGAGATCAATCCCGCGCTGACGACGATTCACGTCGACTTTCATGCGCTTGGGCTCCGAACCGGCCGGCTGATCCTGGACCTGCTGCCGCCCGGCGCCGCGCACGCGCCGGAGATCGTGGACGTGGGTCTGACGCTGGTCGAGCGCGCATCCGTGCGCGGCGCCAAGTGATGCAGGCAGCGGTCATCGGCGTCGGCGTCATGGGTTCTGCGATCGCAGGGCGGCTGCTCGATGTCGGTGTCACGGTTGCGGTGTATGACGTGGCGCCGGACAAGTGCAGTGCGCTCGCGGCGCGCGGCGCGCGCGTCGCCGCATCGCCGCGCGACGCCACGGCTGCCGCGGAGTTCACGATCACGAGCTTGAACAGCGCCGACGTCGTCGAGCGCGCGGTGTTTGGTGCGGACGGCGTAGCGGCCGGCGCTGCCAAGGACAAGTTGCTCGTCGACATGTCGAGCATCGATCCCGGCCGCACGGCCGCGCTCGCGACGCGTCTTGCGGCTGAGACGGGCATGGGCTTCGTCGATGCGCCGTTATCCGGCGGCGCGCCCGCAGCCGCACGCGGTGCGCTGACGCTGATGGTCGGCGGCAGCGCGGCGGATGTCGCGCGCGCGGAGCCGCTGCTGAAGCAGTTATCCGCACGCTTCACGCATTTCGGCGGCCCCGGTTCCGGCCAAACGGTGAAGCTCATCAACCAGATCTTCTGCGCCACGCATTTTTTTGCGGTCGCGGAGGCTGTGCGGTTCGCAGAGCAGCACGGCGTCGACGCGACGAAGATACCGGCCGCGCTCGCGGGCGGCCGCGCCGACTCGCGGATCATGCAGGAGTTCATGGCCAAGTTCGCGCGGCGGGATTTCACGCCGACGGGCCGCATCGACAACATGCTGAAGGATCTCGAGACCGTGCAGGCGGCCGCGCTCGCGAAGCGTGTGCCGCTGCCGGTGACGTCCTTGATCACGGATCTGCACCGCATGCTCGTGGCCGCGGGGCTCGGTCCCGCGGACAGCGCGGAATACATGCGGCTGTTCGACCTCGC
>PMCP01000137.1:0-4475 GCA_003155415.1 Gammaproteobacteria bacterium
TCGACGCGTGTTGCGAGGAGCTACGCAGCCTGATCTCAACCTCGGTCGACGAGCAGATGATCGCCGACGTGCCACTCGGATTTTTCCTCTCAGGCGGTGTCGATTCGAGCGTCGTCGTGGCTTCCGCCGCACGCAACGGGCGCCGTGTCGCGACGTTCGCGATTGGCTTCGACAAGGACGAGGTTTCTGAAACGCCTTATGCGCGCGAAGTCGCAGAGCAATTCGCGACCGAGCACCACGAGCGCATTCTNNTCGCGAGAAGACGCGCAGGAGCTCCTGCCAAAGCTAAAGCAGTGGTTCGACGAGCCGTTCGCCGATGAATCCGCGTTGCCGACGTACCTCGTGGCCAAGACCGCACGCGAGCGGGTCACTGTAGTACTGACCGGCGACGGCGGCGACGAGGTGTTCGGCGGTTACCGCACGTACCCGCGCTACGCGCGTTACGCCGGTTGGCCCACGTGGCCCAGTGCCTTCGAGCGCGCAAGCCATGCACTGCGGCGCGGCCTGCCCCGCCGCCACGCCGTGAGCCGCGCGCTGCTCTTGCTCGAGACGGCGTTCAGCAGCGGCCCGAATCTGTGGGGCAAGCTCATGGGCGGCATGTCGACGCCGGAGAAAGCCGGCTACGCGCGCAGGCTCGGCATTCCACGCGACTACGACGACTGGTGGCACTATCGGCAGCACTGGCGCACCGACCTGCCGCTGCGCACGCGGCTCCAGTATGTCGACTTCCATACGTTCATGCCGGGGCTCGTGCTGACGAAAGTCGACCGCACGACGATGGCCGTGTCGCTCGAAGCACGCGTGCCGCTGCTCGCACAGCGGATCGTGGAATTTTCATTCAATCTTCATGAGGATCTGCGCTACTACGGCGGTGGGCCGAAAGGCTTGCTCCGCCAGGCGTACCGCGGCATCCTGCCGGACCACATTCTTGATCGACGTAAGAAGGGCTTCGGCATACCCCGCTACTATCTAAAGGACGTGAGCGGCGGCAAACCTATTCAGGAGCATGTGCTCCGCAGTCTTTTTCTCGGAACCTCAGTGCCTAGGAGTGCAGTTTGACTACCGCCCAGCGCAAGCGCGCATTGATTACCGGAATCACCGGCCAGGACGGCGCGTACCTCGCCGAATTCCTGCTCGAGCGCGGCTATGAGGTGCACGGCATCAAGCGCCGCGCCTCGTCGTTCAACACCGACCGCATCGATCATCTGTATAGCGACCCCCATGAGGCGGGCCGCCGGTTGATCCTGCACTACGGCGACATGACCGACGCGACGAACCTGATCCGCATCGTTCAGGAGGTGCAACCGCAGGAGATCTACAACCTGGCGGCGCAGAGCCATGTGGCCGTGTCGTTCGAGACGGCCGAGTACACGGCGAATTCCGACGCGCTCGGCACGTTGCGCCTGCTCGAAGCGATTCGGATTTGCGGCCTGACGGAGAAGACGCGCTTTTATCAGGCATCGAGCTCCGAAATGTTCGGCAAGGTGCAGGAAACGCCGCAACGGGAGACGACGCCGTTCTATCCGCGCTCCCCGTATGCCGCCGCGAAGGTGTACGCGTACTGGATCACGGTGAACTATCGCGAGGCCTACGGCCTCTTTGCCTGCAACGGCATCCTGTTCAACCACGAGTCGCCGCTGCGCGGCGAAACGTTCGTCACTCGCAAGATCACGCGCGGCCTCGCGCGCATCAAGGTGCAGCTCGACGATTGCCTGTACCTCGGCAACCTCGATGCGCTGCGCGACTGGGGCCACGCTCGCGACTACGTGGAAGCCATGTGGCTNNGACTGGGGCCACGCTCGCGACTACGTCCGTGCGCAGTGGATGATGCTGCAGCAGTCGAAGCCGGAGGACTATGTGATCGCCACGGGCCATCAGTACTCGGTGCGTGTGTTCGTCACGCGGGCGGCGGAGTGCCTCGGCATTGATCTCGACTGGCGCGGCAAAGGCCTCGAGGAGCACGCGATCGACAAGGCCACGGGTAAGACCCTGGTGCGCGTCGACCCGCGCTATTTCCGCCCCACCGAGGTCGACACGCTGCTCGGCGATGCCTCGAAGGCGAAGCGCCAGCTCGGCTGGACGCCCGAAGTTACATTCGACGTTCTCGTGCGCGAAATGGTCGACTCCGACTCGAAGCTGGCCGAGCGCGACGCCCTGATCAAGCGCGAAGGCTACTCCGTCTACCAGCACCGCGAATGAACAAAGACTCGAGTGTGTTCGTCGCCGGCGAACGCGGCCTCGCGGGCTCGGCCGTCCGCCGCGCACTCGCGGCGCGCGGCGTCAACAACATCATCAGCGCACCACGCGCATCGCTCGACCTGCGCGACGCGGGCGCCGTCGAGACATTCTTCGCGAAAGAGCGGCCGGATTACGTATTCATGGCCGCCGCGAAGGTTGGCGGCATCGTCGCAAACGACACCTATCCGGCCGACTTCATCCGCGACAACCTGCTGATCCAGACCAACGTGATCGATGCCGCCTACCGGCACGGCGCGAAGAAATTCTGCTTCTTGGGATCGAGCTGCATCTATCCGCGGCTCGCACCGCAGCCGCTCACGGAGTCGTCGCTATTGACGGGCCCGCTCGAGCCCACGAACCAGTGGTACGCCGTGGCCAAGATCGCCGGCATCAAGATGTGCCAGGCGTATGGGCTCCAGTACGGCTTCAACGCGATCTCCGTGATGCCGACAAACCTGTACGGCCCCGGCGACAACTTCGACTTGCAGACGTCGCACGTGCTCCCGGCGCTGCTGCGCAAGTTCCACACGGCGAAGGAAGCCGGTGATGCCGAAGTCACGGTGTGGGGTTCGGGCACACCGCGCCGCGAATTCCTCTACGTGGACGACCTCGCGGACGCGTTGTGCTTTCTGATGGAACGGTATGAGTCGTCCGAGATCATCAACGTGGGCTGGGGAGAGGACGTGACGATCGCGGAGCTCGCGACGCTGATCGGTGACATCGTCGGCTTCCGCGGCAAGATCGTGTACGACCGCAGTAAGCCGGACGGCACGCCACGCAAGCTGCTCGACGTGGCCAAGTGCACGGCACTCGGCTGGCGCGCACGCACCAAGCTCGCCGACGGCATTGCCGCCACGTACGCGTGGTATCTCACGCGGAACGAGTCACAGGCGCTCTGACGCATGCGCCGGAAGACCCTGCGAGCCGGCGTCGTCAAACTCGTCAGCGGGATTGGCATGCACACCGGCCCGCGGACAAAGGCTGCCGACATTCAAGATCTGTTGCGCGGGTTGCGGCCGATCGATGCGGGCGTAGAGCTCGTGCGTGTGGGCCCCGCGGGCGACGGTGGTTATCTCGTCCCGGACGATTTCGAGGGCATCCGCTACGTGTTCTCGCCCGGCGTATCGACGGAGTCAGGCTTCGAGGCCGCGCTGGCCGAACGCGGCATGCAGGTGTTCCTCGCCGATGCTTCGGTCGACGGCCCGGCGACGGCGCATCCGCGGTTCGTCTTCGACAAGAAATTTGTCGGCAGCGTCACGAACGAGCGTTACATCACGCTCGACGACTGGCACGCTGCGAAACTCCCGGGCGACAGCAGCGACCTGTTGTTACAGATGGACATCGAGGGCGGCGAGTACGACACGCTGCTCGCTGCCTCACCCGCGCTGCTCGCCAGGTTTCGCATCATCGTCATCGAGTTCCATTGGCTTCCGGAGCTGTGGGGCGAGCCGTTTTTTGCAGTGGCGTCGCGCGCCTTTCGCAAGCTGCTGCAGACGCACAGCGTCGTGCACATCCATCCGAACAACTGCTGCGGCTCGGTGACGAGCAAAGGCATCGAGATCCCGCGAATCGCAGAATTCACGTTGCTCCGGAACGACCGCGTGCGCACGCGCACCTACCGCACGAACTTCCCGCACCCACTCGACCGGCCGAACGTCGCGAAGGCGCCACTCGATCTGCCGGCCTGTTGGTACACCTAGGGCTGATCAGAACACGGTGACGCGCGCTTTCGCGCCGCCGATCCACCACGCCACTTCGCTGAACGTGGAGAGGTAGCTCGCGTACAGCCGGTCCGTGCGCGCGAGCAGCAGCAGATCGATCAGATCCTCCGTGATACCTGGCGCTGTTCGCCAGCTGTCGTGCCGCGCGGTCTTGCGCGGGAAACACAGAACACGCGGCCCACCATAGCGTTGCGTAAGCTCGTTGACGATCTCGTCGCTATCGCTGACGACCAGGAACCGGGCCCCACTCTCTACGCCGTCCAACATCTGCAGCAATCGCCGGCGCGCCGGCACGTGATATTTGCGGTAACGACGCGGATCGTCACGCCAGGTGCGGACCTGCACGCCGATCACCGCGGGATCGAGTGTGGCAGCAGCCCACTCCGCTGCGCGCGCCGCAATCTCCGGGCGCACGCGGATACGCTCGAACAGCGGAACGTACACGTCGCGAAAATACTGCGGGATGCGCTCGTACTCGAGGTCGATGTGGCGAGCGTCGGCGCGCGTCGAACGGCG
>PMCP01000137.1:4526-62481 GCA_003155415.1 Gammaproteobacteria bacterium
TACTCCATGGCGCCGCGGGGCACGGCATCGATCGCTGCGTCGTTCGCGAACAGCTCGCCGAACGTAGCCGGCATGTTCTTGTTGACGGGCCAACAAACGCGCGCCTCGCGACCGAGTCGCATCGCCGAAGCCCACGACTTCAAGCGATTGCCGAGCCCAGCGGTCTCGGCGGATACCACGAGCGACGGCGAGGAACTCGGAACTATGATCATCGACCGACTGGCGACTGGCCTGAAATAGGATTCTACACGCGCCACTATCGCACCTCCGCACGGTGCACAAACCTTCCGTACCACTCGGGGTCTTTTGTGGCAGACTTCGAAGCCGCTCATGAATCTCCCGGCACCGCCCAACGACGCGCGCCGCACTCCCGAATGGGGTGCGCTGCGTGACCTCGCGCCCCACCTCTGGCCCGCCGGCGACTTCGCCGTCCGCGGACGCGTTCTCCTGGCGTTGGCACTCCTCGCCGGCAGCAAATTCGCGACGGTCTACGTCCCGCTGCTGTTCAAGCGGCTCGTGGACCTTTTCGCCACGCCGCATAACACGCCGATCGTGCTGCCGCTCAGCCTCGTGGTCGGCTACGGCCTGCTGCGGATCGCGACCATCGCGTTCGCCGAGTTACGCGATGCGGTGTTCGCCAAGGTGGCCCAGCGCGCGATTCGCACGGTGGCACTGAAGACGTTCCGGCATCTGCACAGCCTTTCACTCGCGTTTCATCTGGAGCGCCAGACCGGCGGGCTGTCGCGCGCGATCGAGCGCGGCACGAACGGCATCGACACGCTGCTCACGTTCATGCTGTTCAACATCGTGCCGACGTTGATCGAGATCGTGTTGGTCTGCGGAATCCTGTGGGCGTTCTTCGACGTCTGGTACGCCGTCGTCACGATGGCCTGCGTGATCGGCTACATCGGCTACACGCTCACGGTCACGGAGTGGCGCATCAAGTACCGCCGCCAGATGAACGAGACTGATCAGGAAGCGAGCACACGCGCGATCGACAGCCTGCTGAACTACGAGACTGTGAAGTACTTCGGCAATGAGCAGTACGAGGCGAATCGGTTCGACCAGGCGTTGGCGCGTTACGAAAGCGCTTCCGTCGCGAGCAAGAGCTCGTTGTCGCTGCTGAACATCGGCCAGTCCACGATCATCGGCGTCGGCCTCGCCGTGCTGATGCTGATGGCCGGACGCGGCGTGATCGCGGGCAAGCTCACGGTGGGCGACTTCGTGCTCGTGAACACCTATCTGATCCAGCTCTACATCCCGCTGAACTTCCTGGGCTTCGTGTATCGCGAGATCAAGCAATCGTTGACCGACATGGAGTCGATGTTCCGGCTGATGAACGTGAGCGCCGACGTCAAGGACGCCCCCGGGGCCGCCCCACTGCGTCCAGGTGCCGGCGCGGTCGAATTCGATCACGTGACCTTCGCCTACGATCCGCGGCGCACGATCCTTCACGAGGTGTCGTTCCGAGTTCCGGCGGGCGCCAAGGTTGCGATCGTTGGCGCAAGCGGCGCCGGCAAATCCACGATCTCGCGGCTGTTGTTCCGCTTTTACGACGTCAGCGCCGGCGCCGTGCGCATCGACGGTCAGGACATTCGCGACGTGACGCAAGCCAGCGTGCGCGGCTCGATCGGCATCGTCCCGCAGGACACCGTGCTCTTCAACGACACGATTTACTACAACATTGCCTACGGACGGCCCGGCGCATCGCCCGCCGAAGTCGAGGAAGCCGCGCGCCTCGCACGCATTCACGATTTCATCATGGCTTCGCCCGACGGCTACCAGACCATGGTCGGCGAACGCGGACTGAAGCTCTCAGGCGGCGAAAAACAACGCGTGGCGATTGCCCGCACGATACTCAAACGGCCGCGGATTCTGCTATTCGACGAGGCCACTTCCGCGCTCGATACGCGCACGGAACGTGAGATCCAGAGCTCGTTGCGCGAGGTATCGCGCGGCCACACGACACTCGTGATCGCGCATCGATTGTCGACGATCGTCGATGCCGACGAGATCATCGTGCTGGCCGAGGGGCGTATCGCCGAGCGCGGTACTCACACGGCCCTACTTGCGCGCGGCGGCCTGTACGCCGCGATGTGGCAGCGTCAATTGCTAACGCCCGACGAAGCCTCTGCCGACATTCGCGTCGACGAAGCTCTCGCGGCGCACTGAACCAGCATGATCGGGCGACGTGCCGCGCGGCGCGTTGATCAGCGTCAGCGCGAGCCGTGCAGGTAGAGGTAGCGCCAGAGGGTTTGTGCGACGAGCGCGTGATCGATCTCGCCGGAGACGAGCATGTCGGGAAGATCGCTCAGTGACACGAGAACCGGCTCGGTGATTTCGGTGCCGGTGTTTTTCACCGCGCCCTCCCGCTCGACGCCCGTGGCGAAGTAGCCGTACAACCGGTTGGCGAACAATGCGGGGTTCGGATTTACGACGCCGAGCGACTCCGCGTGGCGGGCACGGAAGCCCGTCTCCTCGAGGCACTCGCGCAGCGCGGCTTCCGCCGGATCTTCGCCGGGATCCACGAGACCGCCGGGAATTTCGAGCGTGACGCGCTGCGTGCCGTGCCGGTACTGGCGAATCATGACGACGCGCCCGTCGGCGGTAATCGGCACGATCTGCGTCCAGTTTTGCGACTGGATGCGATGAAACGTGCGCGGCTGCCCATCGACCGGCGACTGCGCGACTGAACGCTCGACGGTGAAAATACGGTAGTCGCCCACGGTCTCGCGCGAAATTTCGCGCCAGTCCATCGCGGCGTCTTGCGGCGTCTTGCTCATGAAGGCACTAGCTTCCGAGTTGATAGATCAGCAGCGCGCCCGTGTAACCGAGCGCGGTCATGTAAGTCCACGCGAACACCGGCCAGCCCCAACTGTTGGTCTCGCGCCGGATCACCGCCAGCGTCGCGGCACACTGCAAACACCAGGCATAGAACAGCAGCAGCCCGAGCACCATCGGTAACGTGAACACGAGGCTGCCATCCGGGTGCCGCGCCGCCGTGAGCTGACCGGCCAGCGTTTGCTCGTCCGCATCGCCGCCTACCGCGTAGATCGTGCCGAGCACGGCGACCACCACCTCACGGGCGGGGAATCCGGCGATGACGGCCGCGGACACGCGCCAATCCCAGCCGAGCGGACGAAACACGGGTTCCACGACGTGCCCCGCCCGGCCGAGCCAGCTCTGCGCCAGGTGCTCGGCCGATGCCTCGTTGTCGATCGCGGCGTACCGCTTCGTGAGCTCAGCGCCCGTCAGAGTCGCTGCCGCCACGGTGCGCGCCTGCGTGCGGTGCTCGTCGACGGCCGCCGAGCGCGGGAAGTACGCGAGCGCCCACACGACGACGGCAACCGCGAAGATCACCGTGCCGGCACGTTTCAGGAACACGCGCACGCGATCGAGCAGCTTGAGCCCCACCGTTTGCAGGTTTGGCATGCGGAACTCGGGCAACGCCAGGATGAACGTCGGGTTCTCGCCGCGCAGCACGGATCGCCGCAGCAGCAGCGCAGTGCCTACACCGCCCAGGATACCGATCACGTACAACCCGAATAGCACGAGCCCCTGGAGATTGAAAATGCCCACGGGGCGCACGGGCACGAACGCCGCGATCAACAACGCGTACACCGGCAAACGCGCCGAGCACGTCATGAACGGTGCGGCGAGGATCGTGGCGATGCGGTCGCGGCGATTCGGAATGACACGCGTGGCCATGATCGCCGGCACGGCGCACGCAAAGCTCGACAGTAACGGAATCACGGACTGCCCCGATAAGCCCACCACGCGCATCGCGCGATCGACGAGAAATGCGGCGCGCGCGAGATAGCCCGTGTCTTCCATCACAATGATGAAGAGAAACAGGATCAGGATCTGCGGCAGAAACACGATGACGCTACCGACGCCCGCGATCGCGCCGTCGACGACGAAGCTATTCAGCGCTCCGGGCGGCAGCCACGCACCGATCGCGGCGCCAATAGCCGAAATCCCTGCGTCGATCAGGTCCATGAACGGTTTGGCCCACGCGAACACCGCCTGGAACACCAGCGCCATCGTCAAGACGAACAGGGCTGTGGCCGGCCAGGGCCTGTTGATCCACTCGAGCAGCGCGGCGCCCCGGCTGACCACCAGCGAACCGGGAGTTTCGACGCGCGCGAGCGTGGCGCGAACCCACGCGTAGCGGCGGCGGGCTTCGACGGCCAAGGGAGGCGCACCGCCGAACAGCTGCTTGCGCGCAGCCGCCAGATCCTCCTGCAGCTGCGTACCGGCCGTCTGCGTGCCAGCATCGATGAGCAGCCGTTCAACCTCGATCGGGTGCAAATCCACGCCGCCGACATGCCAGCGTTCCGCGAGCTGCGCGGCGACCTTGCGCAGCTCCGCCCAATGCTCAACTACCCGCGGCGCGGGCGTCTCGAGCAACCGCCCGAGCGCTTCGTTCAACGCCGGAAAGCCGCGTCCCGTCGTGGCCACCACCGGATACACCGGCACGCCGCCAAGCGCTTCCTGCAGCGCGGCATAGTCGATTCGCAGCCCTTGGCGCTGCGCGGCGTCCGTCATCGTTAGCGCAACGATCATGGGCCGACCGAGCTCGACCAGCTGCTGCAACAGATACAGGCCCTGATACAGACGGGTCGCATCGATGACCGCGAGCAGCGCCTCGGGCCTACGTGTACCGGTCACTCGCCCGAACAGCACATCGACCGCAATGCGCTCGTCGGTGGAGTTCGGACTCAGAGAGTAAGTTCCAGGAAGATCAACGAGATCCAGAGATGTCTTGCCGAACACCCCGCGCCCCACGCGCCGCTCGACGGTCACCCCGGGGTAGTTGGCCGTGCTTTGCCGGAGCCCGGTGAGTCGATTGAACACAGAGCTCTTGCCGGCATTCGGGTTGCCGACCACGGCGACAGTCCCCGCCGCCCGGCGGTGGATGGTCACCGAATCGACCGAGACCGCCGTTTCAACCCGGGTTGCCATGGGCCCCCAACTGACTCACATGAAAGTGCTGCGCCTGCGCGCGTCGCAACGAGATCGACGCGCCATAGATACGAAACTCGAGCGGATCACCGCCGAGCGAGCTGCGCAGAAACTTGAGCTCCGCCCCCTCAACGAGGCCAAGCACCATCAGGCGTTGCACCGCCGGATCGGCAGTGTCGATCGTATCGATGCGGACGCGGTCGCCGGGCTTTAGGTCGGACAATGTCAGGGTCGGGCTCCGCGTCGGGCGCGCGAATAGGAATCGTTCCTATTATAGCCCTCAATCGAACGGATGGCGACGCATAATCACTGCATCGCGAGCCGGGCCCGTCGAAACGATGTCGATGGGGACTCCGGCCAGCTCTTCGAGCCGCTGCAGATAGGCTTTGGCCTCTTTCGGCAAGGCACCGTAGGTGGTGACGCCTGCCGTGGGCGCTGTCCACCCGGCCACGGTCTCGTAAACCGGCTCGCAATCCTGAAAACGGTCCATCAGGAGCGGCGGCGTGTCGAGAACCTTGCCGTCCAGGCGATAGGCCGTGCAGATCTTGATCTCGGGCACGCCATCGAGCACGTCGAGCTTGGTCAGGCAGAGCCCCGTCGCGCTGTTCGTGAACACCGCGCGGCGCAGCGAGACCGCGTCGAACCAACCGCAGCGGCGCGGCCGCCCCGTGGTGGACCCGAACTCGTTGCCGACGCGGCCGAGATGGCGGCCCATGTCGTCGTGCAATTCGGTCGGGAATGGGCCCGCACCGACGCGCGTGGTGTAGGCCTTCACGATGCCGAGCACGTAGTCGATGGACTTTGGCCCGAGGCCCGAACCCGCCGCGGCACCGCCCACTGTGGTATTGGACGAAGTCACGAACGGATACGTGCCCAGGTCGATGTCGAGCATCGCGCCCTGCGCACCTTCAAACAGCACGCTGCGCCCTTCGCGTTGCAACGTGCAGAGTGTTTCCGTGACGTCGACGACCAGAGGTTTCACGCGCTCGCCGAGCGCGAGCAGGTTGTCGAGCTCGCGACGAGGGTCGGCCGTCTCCGCCTTGTAGTAGTTCGACAACATGAAGTTATGCAGATCGAGCAGACGCTCGAGTTTCTGCTCGAGCTCCCGTGGCGCGAACAGATCCGAGACGCGCAGCGCGCGGCGCGCAATTTTGTCCTCGTAGGCGGGACCGATGCCGCGGCCCGTCGTGCCGATCGCACCCGCACCGCTTTTCTGCTCGCGCGCGCGATCGAGCAGCGCGTGGGAAGAGAGGATCAGCGGGCACGCAGGCGAAACGCGCAGCCGTTGCTCGACGGGCACACCGCGCGCCTTGAGCTCGTCCATCTCTTTGCACAACGCGTCGAGCGACACGACGACACCGTTCCCGATCAGGCAGACGACGTCGTCGCGAAGAATTCCCGATGGAATCAGGTGCAGCACGGTCTTCCGATCGCCGATCACAAGCGTGTGCCCGGCGTTGTGCCCACCCTGAAAGCGCACCACCGCGTGAGTACGATCAGCCAGCACGTCGACGACGGCGCCTTTGCCCTCGTCGCCCCACTGCATCCCAATCACGACAACAGTTCGACCCACAACTATCCTCGCACGCCTAGCAGCAGCGCCAATCCGGCGATGACTGCCGCCAGGCCGAAGAGCCGCAACTGGTTATCCGGAAGCCCGGCCAGAGCGGATAAAGCGCGCCGCCAATGGGGCGGAGCAGCGAATGGGAACAGCCCCTCGAAAATCAAGTAGAAAGCCAAACCCGCAAGAAGATCTGCCCAGGCCAACGCCTCAAGCCTCCGTGAATGTGAGCTAACGATGGTCTACTTGGTCGACGTGCCGAGCTGATTCTGCAAGAACTTGAAGAACTCGCTGTCCGGCTGGAGTACGAGCACGTCTTGCTCGCGGCCAATGGACTGCCGGTACGCTTGCAGGCTGCGGTAGAACGCGTAGAAGTCGCGGTCCTTCGAATACGCTTCCGCGTAAATCTCGGACGCCCGCGCATCACCCGCACCGCGAATCCGCTCCGCGTCGCGATAGGCTTCCGATAGGATCACCGTGCGTTGGCGGTCGGCGTCTGCTCGGATCCGTTCGAACTCCTCGTCGCCTTCCGCGCGAAGCTGCGACGCTACCCGCTGGCGCTCCTGGCGCATGCGGTTATAGACGGATTCACTGACTTCTTCCGCAAGTTCGATACGCTTGACTCGTACGTCGACGATCTGGATTCCGATCTCCGGCGTGCGCTCGCGCGCGGCCTTCAGCATCTCTTCCATGAGCTCCGACCGTTCCGCGGACACTACTTGCTGGACGGTGCGCTGGCTGATCGCAGCCTTGATGCCTTCCTTGATGATCGCCGCCAACCGCTCGACGGCCAGAGTCTCGTCGCCTCGTACCGCGCGGTAGTACTGTGCCGGGTCGATGATCCGCCACATCACGAAGTAGTCGACGATCAGATTCTTCTTCTCGCCGGTCAGGAACTTCTCTGCCGCAGGCTTGAGGTTCATGATCCGCTTCGGATACACCTCGATGTTCTGCACGAACGGCACCTTGAAGTGCAGCCCCGGCTTGTAGTCGGCCTGGACGATCTCGCGGAACTGGAATTTGACCGCGTAGTCGCGCTGATCGACCGTGAACACCGACATGCGAGCCAGGATGACGATCACCACCGCGGTGACCAAGAGCAGATTCAAACGTGGACTCACGACGGAATGCTCCTTGCCCGCTCAGCGCGTCTCGCGCTCGCGAGAGCGCGGTATGACATTGGGAGACGGGGCAACTGCCGTTACGCCAGGCGAAGTTTCCACGCCGCGCTCGCCTGCGGCCCGGCGCTGCATGAGCTGCTCCAGCGGCAGATATAAGAGGTTGTTGGTGCCCTTGGTATCGATGATCACCTTCGTGGAGCTCGCGAAAACCGCCTCGACCGTTTCGAGGTACATGCGCTCGCGAGTGACGACCGGCGCCTTCTGATATTGCGCGAGGATCGACGTGAAACGGTCCGATTCGCCCTCGGCGTTGGCGACGACCTGCCCGCGATACGCTTCAGCCCCCTGCCGACGCACCGCCGCTTCACCGCGCGCCCGCGGCAAAATTTCGTTCGAATACGACTGCGCCTCTAGGATCCGCCGCTCGCGGTCCTCGCGAGCTTTGATCGAATCCTGCACGCTGCTCTCGACCTCGCGCGGGAAATTCGCGTCCTGCATGTTGACCTCGTACACCGTGATGCCGGCGCCGTAGGAGTCGAGCGTGGCTTGCAGCAATTCCTGCGTCTCGCGCGCAACCTCGGTTCGGCCTTCGGTCAGGACGAAATCGAGCACATTGCGCCCTACCACCTCACGGATCGCGCTAGCCGTCGCGTCGATGAGCGTGGCCTCGGGCTCGCGGGTGTTGAACATGAACTTCTGTGCGTCCGTGCGCCGAAACTGCACGCGCAGATCGACATTCACGATGTTCTCGTCGCGCGTCAGCATGCTGCCGGAGTAAGGGAGCTGCTCCGTCGCGTTGATGTTGACGCGCTCGACGCTCTCGATCGGCCAGGGCAGGTGCCAACGCAAGCCCGGCTGCGTGAGTTCTTGAAATGCTCCAAAACGCAACACGACGCCGCGTTGCGCCTCGTCGACGACGTATACACCGGTCAGCGCCCAGATCGCGGCAACGAGGACGGCCGCGCTCGCGAAAAAACCGGAGCTCAACGGTTGATCGCTGGGGCCGCGGCCACCACCGCCGCGCCCGCCACGGAACAAACCGGCGAGCCTGCGTTGCAGATCGCGTACTACGGCGTCCAGGTCCACGGGACCTTTATCCTTATCGGAGCGCCACGGATTCTTTTTTTCGCCGTCGTCCCAAGCCATTGCCCACTCACGCTTTACGTCCAAACTCTTCGGCCGCAAGGCCCTCCTGGTCGCGTAGCTGCCGCCAGCGCTGCGCCGGTAGCTCTACGGCCATTGTCCAGCCGCCATCCGGATCGGCGGTTTCGCCGCGAACGGCGTGCCACTCGAACAATTTCGCCCGCACCCGGCTTTGCTGCGGCCCCAAGTGGAGCTCGCCAACGAACCGTTCACCGCTGACCCGCGCCACAATGGCAGCGCGCAACTCCGCGAGGCCGCTGCCCGTCACGGCCGAAACGCAGTACCTATTGGGCAAAGGCCCTTCCGGCTCGCAGAGGAAGTCCGCACCGGCCCTATCAATCTTATTGTACACCGGGAGACATGGAACCTCGGCAGCTCCGATCTCGTTCAGCACCGTTTCGACCTGCCGTCGCCGGTCCTCATGGTGGGGATCGCTGGCATCAATGACGTGCACCAACAGCGCGGCTTCCCGGGTCTCGGTAAGGGTGGCACGAAATGCGGCCACGAGCTCGTGCGGCAGGTCGCGTACGAACCCCACGGTATCGGCGATCAGTACCTCTTCGCTGCCGTCCAGGGGCAGCCGGCGGATCGTGGGGTCCAGCGTGGCGAATAACTGGTCTTTGGTCAGCAGGTGCGCTCCCGAAAGAGCATTGAATAGCGTGGTTTTGCCGGCGTTCGTGTAGCCGACCAGCGCGACAGTGGGTACTTCCGCCCGCTGCCGTTCCTTGCGGCTCGCCTCGCGCTGGCGTTCCACGCGTTCCAGGCGCTCGCGAAGGTGGCGAATGCGCCGACTCACCAGTCGACGGTCAGTCTCGAGCTGGGTTTCTCCTGGTCCCCGCAGACCTATACCGCCCTTCTGCCGTTCGAGATGCGTCCAGCCGCGGACCAACCGGGTGGCCAAGTGCTCGTGCTGCGCGAGTTCGACTTGAAGCTTGCCCTCGAAGGTGGCTGCACGCTGCGCGAAGATGTCGAGAATCAGGCCGTTTCGATCGAGGACGCGTGTGTTCAGCGCTTTTTCCAGGTTACGTTCCTGGCCCGGCCTTAGGGGCTGATTGACAAGGATCAACTCGGCGCGGGAGTCGCGCACCTGTGCCGCGATCTCTTCGACCTTACCGCTGCCGATATAGAACTTCGGATCCGGGCGGTCACGCCGCGCAGTCATCTCCGCAACGACAGTCGCGCCAGCCGATTCGGCCAGCGCATGAAACTCCTGGATCTCATCGTCGAAGCACGGCCTTTTCAGGCCTACATGCAGAAGCAGCGCGCGTTCACCGCTGCGTGGGCGATCGAGCAACCTTCCCTCCGTGTGCCGGAGAACGGCACTCAGTCTTCAGTCTCTTCCTCATCCATGGCCGGTACGCGGACGTTGCGTGCCGGGACGACCGTCGAGATGGCGTGCTTGTAGACCATTTGGCTAACGCTGTTGCGCAGCAGAACGACGAACTGATCGAAGGAGTCGATCTGGCCTTGAAGTTTAATACCGTTTACGAGGTAGATCGAAACGGGGACCTTTTCCTTCCGCAAGGCGTTCAGAAACGGGTCCTGAAGCGACTGACCTTTGGCCATGACTATCTCCTCTTATTATTTTTCGCATCGACGAGATTCGGTCGGCCAGAGTCGCCCAGGCACGACGCACTATCTGAAATCCCGCTGATCGCTGTGCCGTGCGAGGCACAGTAGTTACTCCCACGCCGCTAATGCTAGCACAGCATCTTAAGAAGTCGCGTCGATCATGCCGCCAAGTGTCAGGTGCCTGACACAGCGGCTGATTAAATCCGGTGCAAACGCGGGCCACACCTCGCAATGGGTATCGCCGCGTAGCCATGTGAGTTGACGCTTCGCGTACTGCCGCGTCGCAACGATTGCGCGGCGACGCGCTTCTTCCCATTCGTAGCTCTTGTTTAGGTAGCCCCAGATCTGCCGGTAACCGACCGCCCGCATCGATGGCATTTCCGGAGCGAGGTCACCGCGCGCGTACAAGCGTTCCACTTCCGCGACCAGCCCGCTGGCGACCATCGCATCGAAACGGCGCTCGATGCGTTCCGCAAGGTCCGCGCGCTGCGCGGGAACGAGCGCAATCGTTTGCACATGAAGAGCCGGCGCCACTTTTGCTTCGCGTTGCAATTGCGACAGAGGCTGCCCCGTCAGCACATACACTTCGAGGGCGCGCTGAATTCGCTGGCGATCGGCTGGTGAGATGCGCGCCGCCGCCTCCGGATCTATCGCGCGCAGACGGTCGTGCTGAATCGCCCACGACGTCGCAGCTGCGTCCGCATCGAGCTGCCGCCGCACGGAATCGTCAGCGTGCGGAAGCGATGCGAGCCCGTCGCGCAGCGCGCGCAAATAGAGGAGCGTGCCACCGACCAGCAAGGGTAAACGCCCGCGCGCCGCAATCGCGTCAATGGCCGCGGCCGCATCGCGCGCGAAACGCCCCGCCGAGTACGCTTCGCTCGGGTCGAGGATGTCGATGAGATGGTGCGGCACGCTAGCTCGCACAGCGGCCGATGGTTTCGCAGTGCCGATGTCGAGACCGCGATACACCATCGCGGAATCCATGCTGACGATCTCGAGCGGTATTCGTTCCGCAAGCGCGAGCGCGAGGTCGGTCTTGCCGCACGCCGTGGGGCCCGTGAGACAAATACACCGCAGACCTGCGTTCACGCGTCTACTACTGACCGCGCAAAAACAACCGATCGAGATCCGCCATCGTGACCTGCGTCCAGGTGGGCCGACCGTGATTGCACGCTTCGCTCCGCTCAGTTCGCTCCATCTCCCGCAGCAGCGCGTTCATCTCCTCGATCGTCAAACGGCGATTGGCGCGCACTGCGGCGTGGCAGGCCATTGTTGCGAGCAGCTCGTTGACGACAGACTCGATTCGCCCCGCGCCTTGATTCGTCGCGAGATCGCTGAGCAGATCGCGCACGAGCGGTTCTACTTCGCCCGCATCGAGGAGTAATGGCAACGCGAGCACGGAGATCTGCCTCGGACCACGTCGCAGAAGATCGAAGCCAAGCGCGTGCAGCTCGGCTACTGCTTCCTCGGCTAAATCGGCCTCCCGTTCCGTGACGTCGAGTGTCACCGGCACGAGAAGCGCTTGCGATTTCAGTTTATCGGCGCCGAGCGCGTTCTTGAGCCGCTCGTACATGACACGTTCGTGAGCGGCGTGCATGTCGATAATGATCAGGCCGGAGCGGTTTTCGGCCAGCACGTAGACTCCCGACAGCTGCGCCAGCGCGTAACCAAGCGGCGGAACCGTCGGATCGTCAGCCACAGAGGAATGCAAACCGACATTTGAGTGCAGGCGCTCGAACAGCGGCACGTACTCCCGCACCTGACTGCCACGCAGCTCGAGCGGTGCCTGTAATGTCGGTGCACTCGGGAACGTCGGCGTGCGTAGAGTCGCCCCACGCTCCGCCAGCGTGGCGCCCTGCACCGGCGCGGCGGGCTGTTCGGCTGACGCAATCGTGCCCGCAAGCACGGTCTCGACCGTGCGGAACACGAAGTCGTGGACGAGACGCGAATCGCGAAACCTGATCTCGAGCTTGGCAGGGTGCGCATTGACGTCGACGCGGCGCGGATCGATATCGAGGTACAACACGAATGCAGGTTGTCGCGATCCGAACAGCACGTCCTGATAACCCAGTCGAACCGCGTGGCGCAGCAGCTTGTCGCGCACGAAGCGGCTGTTCACGAACGTGAACTGCATGTCGGCCTGGCTGCGCGAGAACGCCGGCGCGGCGAGCCAGCCCGCGAGACGTAATCCCTCTATTTCGCGTTCGAAGTAACGAGCGTTCGCGAGAAACTCTTCGCCGCAGAGCTCGGCCAGACGCGCTTCCTGCTCCACCCTGGCCGTGGCGATCGGTGCGTGCCACACCGCTCGGCCGTTGTTCAGCAGGCGAAACTCTACGTCGAATCGCGCGAGCGCGAGGCTCTTCAATATGGAGTCGACGTGTCCCGTCTCGGTTTTTTCCGAGCGCTGAAACTTGCGTCGCGCCGGCGTATTGAAAAACAGATCACGCACTTCGATCGTGGTGCCGGCCGCGTGCGCGGCGGGCTTCGGCGCGCCAATGTCGCCGCCGTCGCCGGTGATACGCCATGCGTGCTCTGCCGCTGCTGTTCGCGATGTCAACGTCATGCGCGACACCGAGCTGATGCTGGGCAATGCCTCACCGCGAAATCCCATCGAGGTGAGCGCTTCGAGATCGTCGAGCGTGCCGATCTTGCTCGTCGCGTGGCGCGACAGTGCAAGCGCGATCTCGTCGGCTGGAATGCCGTGCCCATTATCGGCGACGCGAATCAGCATGGAGCCGCCCGCTTCGATCGCAACTTCTATCGAGCGCGCGCCGGCATCGAGCGAATTCTCGACGAGCTCCTTGACCACGGACGCAGGCCGCTCGACGACCTCGCCGGCGGCAATCTGGTCGATCAGCTGCGAAGGCAGAATTCGGATGGTCACGCGCAACCCTTGGCGCGTGGCGGCACGCGCGGGGCGAGTGTACCTCAGGCGTCAGCGACGAACGTCGCCGCGAGGGGTCAGCCGGGCGGGATCGTCAGCACCTGACCGACGCGTACCACATCGGTCTTCATACTATTGGAGCGACGAATGCTGGCGGAGGTCACGCGATAGCGCTCGGCAACGGCCGACAGCGTCTCGCCGCGCGCAACGACGTGGCGAACCGGCTCACCTGTGGTTGTGCTCGGCGACGATGGCGCGGCGAAGTAGCTGCCTTGCGGCGGGTTCGCGGTGAAGTAGTCCACAATCCCCTGCCGCAGCGCGGTCGCGAGCGTGGCCTGGTAACCGGGGTTGCGCAGCGACGATTCCTCGCGCGGATTCGAGATGTACGCCGTCTCGACGAGCACCGACGGAATGTCAGGAGATTTCAGCACGAGGAACGGCGCCTGCTGAACCTGCAAGCGTCGCATCGAAGTGACCGTAGACATCCGGCGTATGAGGCGCTGCCCGGCCGCAGTGCTTGCGCTAAGAGCGGCGCTCTGCGACAGATCGAGCAGCACGCGCGCCAGCAATTGATCCTTGTCGGCGAGTGAAACGCCACCGATCAGGTCAGACGCGTTCTCGCGCTGCGCCAAGAGCAACGACTGCTCGTCGCTTGCGGCTTTGTCCGACAGCACGTACACCGTCGCGCCCTTCGCATCACGGTCTCGATATGAATCGGCGTGAATCGACATGAAAAAATCGGCTTGTGTCTGATGCGCGAGCTCCGTGCGTTTGCGCAGCGGCACGAAGTAATCACCGCCGCGCGTCAAAACGGCGCGCATTCCAGGAGTCGAGTTGATTTCCTCTGCGACTCGACGCGCGATCGCGAGCACGACTTCCTTCTCCTCGACCCCCGCCCGCCCGCTGGCCCCAGGATCTTCCCCGCCGTGGCCGGCGTCTATCGCGACGACGACATCGCGCCCCCGCTCGACAGCCGCGGGCGCGCGCCGCACGACAGGCGTCGCCTCTGCAGCCGGCAGATCGACGACAAGACGATGGCCGTACTGCTCCGTCGGCGCGAGCAGGAAAGTTTTCGGCTTCGAGGCGCCATTCAGCTCGAGCACGACGCGCAGATCACCGCCGGCGCGGGGGCCCGTGCGAACCGACGCCACGACTCCGCGGCCGTCGGGTAGCGCGAGCGAGCTCGCGGTAGAAGTATTCGGTAAATCGATCACGACGCGATCCGGGTCGGACAGCGCGAAAACCCGGTGCTCGACGGGACCGGTGAGCTCGAAGACGGCGCGGGTACCCTCCGGGCCGGACCAGAGGCGAATGCCATTGACGGTGGCGCCGGCCGCGACGCGACCCAGCAGCAGCAGTGCGAGCAACGTTGCAGCTCGCAGCCAACCCCCTTCCGACACCCGACCGCTCTCCCGTGATGCGACACCTTATGTTTACGCGTTTCGTCGCCTTTTTCAATGTTTTCTGCGGATTAGCGTTCGTTGTTAATGCCCGTCTGATAACTACGCTCCAAGGCCTCGATTCCGGCTCGAGTTGTGCCACGTAAGGTGACCCGTCGGCGGTTGTCACCCGTATCGTCGAACTCGAGCATCAGATCGCAACGCGCGGCGAGCGCGGGCGCCCGCTCCGGCCACTCGAACACGACCCACGTGTTCGGATCGGCCAGCCAGTCGCGCACCCCGAGGTTCTCGAGTTCCTCGTCGCCACTCAGTCGGTAGAGATCGAGATGCACGAGAGTCAGACCACCGAGATCATAGTGCTCGAGTAGCGTGTACGTGGGCGAAGGCACGCGGCCGTGATAGTCGAGACCGCGCAGCATCGCGCGGGCCCACGTGGTCTTACCGCTGCCGAGCGTGCCGGCGAGACCGATCACGAGCGGCCTGCAACCGGCCGAACGCAGACGCTGAGCGAACTGCCCAGCAGAATCAATGAGCTCCGCTTCTGAGCGGAAGCTCTTTATTAGCTCGGATTGGCCCATCGTCGCAGGTGTGGAAAGAGGTCGCTGGCTAACATGCCGCGCTCTCCCTCGCTGGCGGCAGAGTCGCCGGCGAGCGCGTGCAGCAGCACCGCGGCGCGCACGCTGCCCGTCAGGCTGCGGGTCTGAACGAGCAAGGAGCCGATCACGCCCGCGAGCACGTCGCCCATACCCCCGGTGGCCATGCCGGGGTTGCCACGATCGCACACACGGGGCACGTCGTCCGCCTCGGCCACACCCACCAGGGTGTTGGCGCCCTTGAGAACGGCCGCGCCCCCGTACCGGCGCAGCAGCTCACGCAGCGCACCGCTTCGATCTTGCTGAACTACTGCCGTACTTCTGCCCAGTAGCCGAGCCGCCTCGCCGGGATGCGGCGTCAATACCCAGTTGCCGCGGCGGGACGGGGTGACCGCCAGCAAATTCAGACCGTCGGCGTCGACGACGAGCGGCAGCTCCGTCGCGAGCAGCCGTTCGTGCAGCGCCCTCGCCCATGGCGTCTGCCCAAGGCCTGGTCCTACTACGACCGCATCGACCATCGTCAGCAGCTCGTCAACATCGCGGGCGGTGGTGACGCCGTGGCAGATGATTTCCGGCCGGCCGGTCAGCACTGCCGTGACGTTGTCGGGATGCGTCGCCACGTAAACGAGGCCGGCGCCAACGCGCAAGGCGGCCTCAGCGGCAAGGCGAATGGCACCCCCCATTCCGGGACCGCCGCCAACCAGCAGCACGCGGCCGTTCGACCCCTTGTGCGCCGAGCGGGCGCGCCGCGGAAGAACACGATCGAGATCCGTCGTCGTGAGCCGAATGAGCCGCGGCCGCATGCCCGCAGCGAGCGCGGGCGGCACGTCGAGGGCGGCCAATTCGAGCGCTCCGAGGTAATCGACCGCCGCGCCGAGAAACAGTCCCTGCTTCAAAGCGATGAACGTGACGGTCACAGTGGCATTCACAGCCGCACCCCGTGGCGCGCCCGTGTCGGCGTCTACGCCGCTCGGAACGTCCAGCGCCAGAATCGGCCGGCGCGCGGCATTCATGGCCTCGATCGCGTCCAGGAATTCGCCCGCCACCGGGCGATTGATGCCGATCCCCAATATTCCGTCGACGATAACATCGGCACCGGTGAGCCCTGGCGCTGAGAAAGGTTCGATTCGTACTCCAGCGGCTGCGCAATCCGCCGCCGCCCGGCTGGCATCACCATGCCAGCTGTCGCTCGGCACAACAGCGAGCACCCGCACAGAGAAACCCGCGGCCGCCGCAAGCCTGGCCACCACCAGGCCGTCCCCTGCGTTGTTGCCGACGCCGCACACGATCGCTAGAGACCTTGCGGTCGGCCACCGTCGTTGCACTACGGCGAGCGCCGCGGCGCCGGCGCGGCACATCAAGTCGTAGCTCGGAATTCCGCCGCGCTCGCTTGCGAGCCGTTCGAGCGCGCGCACATCGGCGACGCTATAGACGTGCCCGGGTAAGTCTTCGACAGGACCGCTCATCGCCACGATTATACTGAGCCCAGCGCACCTGCCGATGTCAGCGTGACCAAACTCACTGCAACACAACTCGACGAGCTTGCCGCCTCCATCAAAGAGCTGGGACGCAATCTCGGCTTCTCCAGGCTCGGCATCGCCGACACCTCGCTCGTAGAGGAAGAAGGGCTGCTCGCGGGCTGGCTCGCGGCCGGCAGGCACGGCGAGATGGCGTACATGGAACGCCACGGCACGAAGCGCAGCCGCCCTGGCGAGCTCCTGCCGGGCACCGTGCGCGTAATCTCCGCTCGCATGGACTACTGGCGCGCCGAGTCTCGCGATGCCCGCAGCACGCTCGGCGACTCCCGCACGGGCTACGTCGCGCGCTACGCCCTTGGCCGCGACTATCACAAGGTACTGCGCTCGCGCCTGCAACGACTGGCGGACGCGATCGGGGAGCGTATCGGCGATTTCGGCTATCGCGTGTTTGTCGACAGCGCACCGGTGCTCGAAAAGGCGCTCGCCCGCAAGGCCGGGCTCGGTTGGATCGGCAAGCACACGAACCTGCTCGACCGCGACGGCTCGTGGTTTCTGCTGGGTGAGATCTACACGGATCTGCCGCTGCCGCTCGACGCACCGGTCACCGAGCACTGCGGCTCGTGTCATGCGTGCATCGACGTGTGCCCCACGGGCGCAATCGTTGCGCCGTACGAGCTCGACGCGCGCCGTTGTATTTCGTATCTCACGATTGAGCTGCGTGGCTCGATACCCGAGGCGTTGCGCGCGCCGATCGGCAACCGGATCTTCGGCTGTGACGACTGCCAGCTGTTCTGCCCGTGGAACAAGTTCGCGCACGCAAGCGAGGTCGACGATTTCGCACCGCGACACGCCCTCGACGGCAGCGGCCTCGTGGAGCTATTCGGCTGGTCCGAAGCCGACTGGCAAGCTCGCACCGCCGGCAGCGCGATCCGTCGCGCGGGTTACGAAGGCTGGCTGCGAAATGTTGCCGTGGCACTCGGCAACGCGCCGTGCGAGCCCGCCATCGTCGGCGCACTCAATGCGCGCCGCGACGATCCTTCTGCCGTCGTTCGCGAGCACGTTGCTTGGGCACTGCGGCAGCACGCACAGCGCTCGAATTCTTAAACGAGAGGCCATCATGTTCACTGCCAAACCGCACCCGCTGCTCGTGCCCTACGACGGCGGCTTCGACGCTCGCCACGCGCCCACGGTGCCGGAGAAAGACAACAAGAAGCCGGATCACTGGAAGGATCTGCTAGCGACGGAAGCGGAAGCACTCGGTAACGCGCAGTATCGTCTGTACGCCGACGGGCGTTATGCGTTGCTGCTTGTCTTCCAGGCGCTCGACGCCGCGGGCAAGGACAGCACAATTCGCCACGTGTTCTCCGGGGTGAACCCGTGTGGTCTCGACGTAACTCCGTTCAAACAACCAAGCCGAGCGGAAGTGGCGCACGACTTCTTGTGGCGCACGGCCGTCCGCCTGCCGGAGCGCGGCAACGTCGCTGTGTTCAATCGCAGCTATTACGAGGAAGTCATCGTCGTACGTGTGCATCCGCAGTTCCTAGCGGCGCAACACCAGCCCGTAAATCCCACCCCGGAGTTCTGGGCGGATCGATGCCGCGCCATCGTGGATCACGAACGGCATCTCGCGACTGAAGGCACCGTGATCCTGAAATTCTGGCTTAACATCTCCAGGGACGAGCAGCGCGACCGCCTGCTCGATCGGATCGACGATCCCGTCAAGAATTGGAAATTCAACCCCGGCGATCTCGACGAGCGCGACCGATGGGACGATTACCAGGCCGCCTATCACGAGTGTCTGAACGCCACATCGCGACCGTGGGCCCCGTGGTATGCAATACCGGCCGATAACAAGCACTACGCCCGCTGGCAGGTGGCCAGGGTAGTCAACGAAGCCCTGGCGCAGCTCGGCCTGGATTTCCCCCGCCCCAACGGGGCGGCCCTGGGCACGCTGGCACAGTGCAGAGCGCGGCTCCTCGCGTCCTGACCGGCGCTGGCGTAGTGCCAACTCCGTCACGTTGACGTCATGAACGGGCCGTTACGATGCCGTCATGAGCACCGCTAACCTTCAGTCGTTGGCGTACGAAATCGACACGGATTTCCGCCGTTCTTTGCTCCAAAGCATCGCGCTGTTTCGCGGCGTCGGCCCGGACTCGCTTGGCGACTTGCTGCCGCAGTGCGCACGCATCGACGTCAACGAGGGCGAGGTGGTGCTGTCGCCGGAACGACCGAATCGCTGCGTGTACGTAGTCTTGAGCGGCAGACTCAGCGTGCACCTCGGCGCGCTCGATACGCCGCGGATTGCGGACCTCGGCCCCGGCACCTGCGCGGGCGAGATGTCATTGATCGAGGATAAAGATCCTTCCGCATGGGTCGTCGCGGCCGAGCACTCGCACTTGATGGTCATTAGCCACCACCTGCTGTGGCAGATGGCGGATCGCTCCCATGTGTTCTGCAAGAACCTGCTGGTCGTGCTGTCTGAGCGCGTGCGTTCCGACAACGAGTTCATCGCGAGCAGCCTCGGCGTGCTGCGGCAAGCCGAGCGCAATGCGCACACCGATGCCTTGACGGGGCTCGGTAACCGCCACTGGATGCACGTGATGTTCGAGCGCGAAGTCACGCGCGCACAGCACTCGGAAAAAACGCTGTGCCTGATGATGGTCGATGTCGACAACTTCAAACTCTTCAACGATCAATACGGCCACATTGCTGGCGACCGCGTGCTGGTCGCGGTCGGCGACACGCTGCGCGAATACCTGCGACCCACGGATTTGACCGCCCGATTCGGCGGCGACGAATTCGCCATCTTGTTGCCCGAGCTCACACTCGAACAGGCGCGGCAGACCGCAGAGCGACTACGCGAGCAGATAAACGCCCTGTCCCCTGCGAGTCTGACGCCTGCAATCACGATTTCCGTCGGCATCGCCTGCCTCGAGGGCGGGGAAGACGTTGCTGCGCTCATACAGCGCGCCGACGCCGCGATGTACGACGCCAAAGAACGCGGCCGCAATCGCGTCGCGATCAGCGAAGACTAAACGAGCAGATTGTCGATCAGCCGCGCTCGGCCGAGCCAGGCGGCGCCGATGACCACACGCGCTTCCCTTCCGTCCGCGGCGTTCGACGCCGCGAGATCGGCGGCGCGTCGCACTTCGACATAGTCCGGTTTGAACCCGGCGCTTTCGAGATCTTGTTTGGCTGCAGCGCCAAGGTCTGCGAAATTCGTCGCACCACCACGCACCGCATCGCGCACGCGGGCGAGCGCGGCCTGCAGCGCCGGCGCCCTGGCCCTCTGGTCCGCGTCGAGGTAGCGATTTCTCGAGCTCATCGCGAGCCCATCCGGCTCGCGATGCGTTGGCCCCATGCGCAGCACCACGGGCAAGTGGAGATCCGCGATCATGCGCTGCATCAAGATGAACTGCTGGTAGTCCTTCTGGCCAAGCATCAGCACATCGGGCGTGACGATGTTCAAAAGCCGCGTCACGACCGATGCGACGCCGTCGAAGTGCCCCGGGCGACTCGCGCCGTCGAGCTCGCGGCCAAGCTCGGGCACCGATACGCGCGCGGCGGAGTTCAGGCCGAACGGGTAGATGTCGGCCGCCTCGGGCGCGAATAACAGATCCACCGTGCCGGCCGCCGTGACGAGCGCGGTATCTTCGGTGAGCGTACGCGGATAGGCAGCGAAATCCTCACCGGGGCCAAATTGCGTGGGATTCACGAAGATGCTCATGACTACGCGCGTTCGCGGCTCAGCGACGAGCCGCGCGAGACTCAGATGCCCCGCATGCAGGTTGCCCATCGTCGGCACGAAGGCAATCGACTCGCCGGCCGCGCGCCACTCGGAGATGGCCTCGCGCACCGCACGGACGGTTCGCACTGTGCGCGGGCTGCGCGCCGCGGCCTTCGTTCGCAACGAATCGCCGGAGCGACTCATGAGAACGTGTGCTCCGGAGCCGGATACGCTCGCGTCTTGACGGCGTGCACGTACGCACGCAAAGCTTCGAGCGGATCGTCGCGGCCGCGCATGAAGTTCTGCACGAAGCGCGGCATGCGGCCCTGCGTGATGCCGAGCACGTCGTAGAGCACGAGGATCTGCCCATCGACGCCAGGACCGGCTCCGATGCCTATGACGGGCACGTGCAACGCATCGCGGATGGCAGCCCCTAAGCTCGTCGGCACGCATTCAAGTAATACGAGATCGGCGCCGGCACTCTCTAGCGCCCGTGCTTCATCGATCATTCGGTGCGCAGCCTGCTCCTCGCGACCTTGCACCTTGAAGCCGCCGATCTTGTGCACGGACTGCGGCTTCAGCCCGAGGTGCGCGCACACAGGAACATCGTGTTGCGCGAGATGCTCGACGATCGCCACCTGCCCCTGGCCGCCCTCGAGCTTCACCATCATGGCGCCGCCCTCCTGCATGAGCCGCACGGAGTTGTCGAGCGCCTGCGTAGATGTGGTGTAGCTCATGAACGGCATGTCGACGATCAAGAACGCGCGGCGCAAGCCACGCGCTACGCAACGCGCGTGATACACCATGTCGTTCACGGTGACCGGCACCGTGGTATCGAGCCCCTGGATGACCATGCCGAGCGAATCGCCGACGAGCACCACGTCGGCGCCTGAAAAATCCACGAGCTGCGCGAAGCTCGCGTCGTAGGCTGTCAGACAGGCGATCGGCTCGCGCGCCCGTTTCATGTCGCGCAACATGCCGACGTTGACCGGCGGCGAGTCCATGCCCCGTTGCTCGAGCTGCTTATACATGCCGATCTCCAGCAGAGCTCAGGCGAGTGACGCGCCGGCGGGGTTAAAGAAGTGCCGCCCGTGTTTGACGCGCAGAATCATGTGCAGCAGCTCCTGATAGTCCTGCTCGCGGTGAATCGGGTCAATCGTGGCTGCATTCACGATCAGGAGCGGCGCTGCATCGTAATCGTGGAAGAACCGCGCATACGCTTCGCCGAGCCGCTCGAGATACTCGGACTCGATCTGTTGCTCGTAGGAAATGCCGCGCATTGCGACGCGCTTCAGCAGCACTTCCGCCGGAGCCTGCAAATAGACGACGAGATCGGGTGTTGGCGGGTCGAGCTCGAGCGTTTCGGCCACCTGCTGATACAAACCGAGCTCGTGCGGATCGAGATTCAGCTCCGCGAACAGGCGGTCCTTCTGAAGCAGGAAGTCGGCAATGCGCACCGGCGAAAACATGTCGCTCTGACGAATCTGCTCGATCTGTCGCGCGCGCTGAAGCAGGAAGAACAGCTGCGTCGGCAATGCCGACTGCCGGCGGTTGCGGTAGAAACGCTCGAGGAAGGGATTTTCGTCGGCCTGCTCGAGAATCAACTCGCTCGCGAAACTCTGCGCCAGGCGTTTCGCGAGGCTCGTCTTGCCGACGCCGATTGGCCCCTCGACCACGATGTAGCGTGGACCTTCAAGGCGAACGACTTCGCTACCGCTCGCGTTCGATGGGCCGGCAGCGGCAGGCCGCGCGGCCGCTTCGGGCGACGCCTTCGGTTGCTTCCGGCGCCCTGCCAAACTAACTGACAACGTCGGTGATCTCGGACTGAGCTCCGCGGCGACGGCCGCCGCGGCGACGCCGACCGGAGCGCGGCTTGCCGCCGGTCATCTTGCCTTGCTCTTCCGGCGGCAAGTTCTGGATATCAGTCCACCACGCGACGGTTTCCTGATCCACCTCGCCGGCGGTGGCGCGCAGCAGAAGGAAATCGTACGCAGCGCGAAAGCGTTTGTGCTGCAGCATGCGCGCGGCACGAGGACCCTGGCGTTGTGTGAAACGCCACTGCATCGCAAGCAACTCCTTCATCGGGGAGCTGAAGCGACGTGGAAACGCCGTCTGCTGGCCCGCGACGATACGTTGACTCGCCTCGAGCATGGCCTGGCCACTTTGCCAACCATCGCGCTCGAGCTTGTCAGCCAACGCTTTGATCGGGAACCACAGGAATACCGCATACAGGAACGTGGGCGTAACCGGTTTATCCTCGCGAATCCGCGCGTCGGTATTCTCGAGACCGCGGCGAATGAAGGCGGCAATCTTCTCGCCTTCGGGCGTTTCGAGCGCGGCCTGCGTGTCGCGGAACAAATACCGAAGCAGATCGTAGTGGCGCAGCACGTCGAAGCTGCGCGCGGCGTGACCGCCATGAAATAGCTTCAATAGTTCGTCGAACAAGCGTGCCGGGGGAACATCCTTGAGGAGGCCACCAAGCTCTTTGATCGGAGCTGCTGTATCGGGCGCTAGCGTGAAATCGAGCTTCGCCGAGAACCGCGCGGCGCGCAGCATGCGAACCGGATCTTCGTGATAGCGAGTGACCGGGTCGCCGATCAGCCGCAACGTGCGCGAGCGCACGTCTTCGACGCCACCTACATAATCCCAAATGCTGAAGTCTGCGATGTTGTAATAGAGCGCGTTGATCGTGAAGTCGCGCCGCCACACATCCTCGTCGATCGTCCCGTAGACGTTGTCACGCAGGATGCGGCCGCTATCTGAATGCGAACGCTCATCGTCGGGCTCGGCGCCGGAGGCGCGAAACGTAGCGACTTCGACAATCTCACGCCCGAACCGTACGTGCGCGAGACGGAAGCGCCGGCCGATCAGCCGCGAGTTCCGAAACACATCTTGAATCTGGTCGGGATCTGCGTTCGTCGCAATGTCGAAGTCTTTGGGCCGGCGCTCGAGCAGCAGGTCGCGCACGCCGCCGCCGACGATGAACGCCTGGTAGCCAGCGTCTTTCAATCGATACAGGACTTTCAGGGCGCTCTGCGAGATGTTCGCCCGACTGATATTGTGATCCGAACGCGAAACGATGACGGGGCCGAGCGACTTATGATCCGTGTCGTGCAAGAAGCTACCGTGCTGTGGTTTCAACGTGTCGGAAAGGCCGGTATCATAACAGCGCTCGCTTCGACGCGGCACCCGCGCTCCCTTCGTCTAGCGGTTAGGACGTGGCCCTCTCAAGGCTAAAACGGGGGTTCGATTCCCCCAGGGAGCGCCATTTTTCCCGCGCGGTGCCGCGCGAACCCTTGACACTTCTTGACCGCCTCACCGAAGTTCGAGCCCTATACTTCTGTTCGCTTTGAAGATTTCCTCCCCGATTGGAGATCTTGAAGCCCCCTGAAGAGCTCGGCGCAAGTCGGGCTCTTTTTTTGTCCGGCGGCTGCCGGGACGTGCTCGGACCGACGCTAAAACTCCGTCCCGTCCTTCAGGATGAAGTTCTTCACGTAACCGCCGTCCCCGCCCTCGCGGAGCGGCGCAATCTCGATATTGATCGTGTCACCCGGATGAACCATCTCGGGCCGCCAGCCGCGCCGGTACACGTTGTTGCGGCTGTGGCCTTCGAACTCGACCACCCGCGCGCCCTTGGCATCCTTGACCTCGAGGAACAACGCCGTGTGCGGGTTCGCGATACGGAGTTCTTTGACCACGCCCTGGATCTTCACTGTCTGGCCGAAATCGAATTGCGCGGCGGAATGGTGCGCCCACGCCCCGCTCGCCACCGCCAACAGCACGACCGCAACCGCTACCGAAATCACTCTGCTTGCCATCAAGCGATCCTCCAAAAAGAAACGCCGGCGTTGACTTTAGATCAACGCCGGCGTCCCACCCCCCCATTACTCAGGTGCGCGCACAGACTGTCGGCTCGAGAACCGACGCGCCACGCGCGCGAAATGCATTCGTAAAATGATGTCGCGTCGAACCACGAACGCTCAGAGACATGCCAACGGCCTAATTGTTCTTTTTATAGCGCCGAAACTCAGCATACCGATTTCGATCCGCCCTCACGCGCCCTGCCTCGGGCGACTGTTGTTAGCTCGTGGCGGCCGACGATGGCACACCCACGCTCTCATCCTTGAGGGAGGACCCGGCTCGCACCAAAAATGCGCGGCCTCAATGGTCTGACACCAAGGCTAACAGAAAGAACGCTGAATAGTTACACCCGAACCGGCTGGTCTCGCCGGATTTCCTCCAAGCACCTCACGGCGCGCACGGCGCACATCCGCTATCCTGGTTTTATCCATCTTTTTACATAGTCTTGAGCTCGGATGTCCAAGACCACTACCAAAATCGATACGGTGAGCCTGACTGGCAAGTCGGGGCAGCATTACGAATTCCGCGTGTATGTGTGGGAGACCAAGTTCAAAGCCGTGCCCGGCGTCTACCTCGTCGCGTCGCGTTCGGTGGAGCCAGGACAGAAGCCTGCCTACGTGCCGTTGTTCGTCGGTGCGGCTGCCGATCTGTCGAAGTCGCTGAAGAACCACGCGCGCGGCGAGTGCTTTCAGATGTACTACGCGAACGTGGTCGGCGTGCTGCGTGAGGAACGCGACGGCGAACGTGACCAGATAGTGGCCGATCTCGTCGACGGTCTTGCCCCGCCGTGCCACTCGAGCGAAGGCGAGTGGTGAGCGGGCCGGCAGCTACTCCGCTCGACATTCAACACGAGGCCGCCGCGCACCGGTTCGTGGCACGGATCGGCGGCGTCGAGGCGGTGCTCGAATACGCAGCGGTGGACTTTAAGACGCTCGACTATCACCACACATTCGTGCCGCCGGCGCTGCGCGGCGGAGGCGTCGCGTCGCAGCTGACGGAGTACGCGCTGCGTTACGCGCGGGACAACGGCTTCAAAGTGCGATCAACGTGCCCCTTTGTCGCACGCTATCTAACGAGACATCCCGAATTTCGGCCGCTGATCGGCTAGTCGGCGCCGCTATCGCGCGGAAGACCCATTTCCACGCGCGCGTGCGTAGGCCGCGAGTGCGCGGGCCCGAGCAGCCGAGTGCGCAACGATCGGTACCGGATACGTCTGCCCGAGCACCACACTCGCGGTACGGAGCGCAGATTCCGGCGCCGCGCTCGGATCGTGCAGAAACTCTGTAGGTAAAGCGGAGAGCTCGGGGATCCAGCGGCGAACATAGTGGCCGTCCGGATCGAACTTTTGCGCCTGCAATAAAGGATTGAAGACTCGAAAATACGGCGCCGCGTCTGCGCCACTGCCTGCCACCCACTGCCAGCCGACGGCATTGTTCGCAAGATCCGCGTCGACGAGGGTGTCCCAGAACCAGCTCGCGCCTTGCTGCCACGGCACAAGCAGATGCTTGACGAGGAACGAGGCGGCGACCATCCGCACACGGTTGTGCATCCAGCCCGTGTGCCAGAGCTCGCGCATGCCGGCATCGATCAGCGGATAGCCCGTCTGCCCGCGCTGCCAACGTGCGAGCGCAGCCGCGTCGTCCCGCCACGGGAACCGCCTGAACTCCGCGCGGAACGACTCGTGCGGAAACCGTGGCCAATGCCACACGAGATGGCGCGCGAACTCGCGCCAGCCAAGCTCCCGCAGGAATGCGGCCTCGTTCTCGCCCCTATTCCGGCCCGCGGCCGCGGCCCACGCCGCACGCGGGCTGACTTCGCCGAAGCTCAAATGCGGCGAGAGGCGCGACGAGCCTTCGCGATCCGGCCGATCGCGCTCCGCGCGGTATGCGTGCAACGGCCCGGCCGCGAACGCCGCGAGCCGCGCGCGCGCTCCGGCTTCGCCCGGTGTCCAAGCCGCGCGAATATCCCCAGCCCAATCCGGCGACTTGGGCTCGAGCGCCCACGCATCGAGCGAATCGCCCGGGACCACGGAGCGCACGAACGGCAACTTCGACGGCACCGGCAACGGCGTGCCGACCGACCCGGACCGCACGCACGCGTTCCAGAACGCCGTGAACACCTTTAGCGGCTGACCCGATCCACTGCGGATCTGCTCGGGATCGAACAGCGTATCGCCGGCGTGCAAGACGAGCTTGATGCCGCGTGCAGCTAGCAGCTTCGCAAGCTCGGCTTCGGCGATCCGGCCGTTTGGCGTATGGCTCTTGAGGCAGTGGACCTCGGCCACCGCATTTGCGACTGCGACCGACGCGACTTGCGCCGCCGCCTTCCCACGCCGCAGCAGCAGATCACCACCACGCTCAGCGATGTCCGTGCTCAGTGCGCGGAGACTGGCGTGCAACCACCACCTGCGAGCTCCGCCCGGAGCGTCATCCACCGTGTCGTCGTAGACATAGCACGTTACGATCGACAGGCCGTTGCGTGCGGCCGCCGTCAACGCGACGTGATCGCTGAGCCGCAAGTCGTTTCGAAACCAAACGAGACAGCGGGGCTCCGCCGGCACCGCGCTCGAGGTCATAGCCGTCGCCCCGGCACGAACGTCACTCTAGCGGAATTCCGGCCGCGCGCAGCTGGGTGATCAGCGGTTCCATTTGCGCGGCATACCGGCGCCATCGCCCGACGGCCGTGCCGTATAGCGGCGCACGCACCTGCACCGAGCTCGCCGTTGCGACCGGCGCCGTGTTTGTGTGAAAGTCGAGACACTCCGCCTCCCACGGCAAGCCGCAAAACTCGAGCAGCGCACGCGTCGTCGGTTCCTGCTCGGCAACCAGATCCTCGTAGGAGACTTCGAGCACCTTGCCTGGCAAAACTTGCTGCCAATGCTCCAGGAGCCGGTGGAACAACACGTAGTAGCGCCCGATGTCGCCGAGATCGTACGTAAAGTTGTAGTACGAGAACGCAACCGCGAACAGCTGCCGATATAGGCTCAAGCAACTATCGAGCGGTTGTCGCCGCAGGCACACGATCTTCGCATTCGGCAGCGCGAAATGGATGAAGCCGATATAGAAGAAGTTCATCGGCAGTTTGTCGACGAAATGCGGCGTCTTGCCCGTCAGCGGACGCGTGCTGTCGATGTAGCGCTGGCCGACGGCCGCGAGATCACAGCGGACGCCCTGCTCGATCGTCTGCGGGTCCAGCACGCGGTTCGACGGCGTTGTCGCTGCGCGCTTCAACGCCACCCCGAAGTTCTGCAGCTCCCCGGCGGACTGCACTTGCGAGTGTGCAGACAGGATTCGCTCGACGAGCGTGGTACCCGAACGCGGCAAGCCCACGACGAAGATTGGCTCGCGGCTCGGGCACCCGGCCGGCGGAGCCGCGCACCGCCCCGCGTCGAACACGCGCTCGAGCGTGGCGAACAGGGCCTCGTCGTTCGCGATCGAGTAGTCGAGGGTCTGCCGCTTTCGGCCCTTGCCAGCTGCTAAGTGTGCGAACGCGCTCGAGTACTCGCCCAGGTCCTCGAGCTCCTTCGCGAGCGCGTGCCGCACATGCAGTTCACCGTCGACGTCGTCGCCCACGCCGTCAAGCAACGCTTCGAGTCGCGCGACGTGGTTGTCTGCGGTGGTCTGCTTGCGCAGATCGGCAAGCGCCGAGTGCGCGCGATACACGCGTGGCGCCAGCTGGACTACGGCCTCGAGCTCGCGCTCCGCCTCAGAGAATCGTCCAAGGATTCGCAGCGAGGCTGCAAGGTTGTAGTGAAAGTCGGCATTGGACGGCGTCCGTGCCACCGCCCGCTCGAACGCCGCGACCGCGCGCTCATGGTCGCCGAGGCGCGACCAAACTACACCGAGCGTGTCGAGTGTCAGCGCGTCACTTGGCGCCAAGAGCTCTGCACGGTCTGCGGCCGCGCGAGCCTCGTCATCGTGTTTTAGTAAAGCCAGGCAACGCGCGTGCTGCGCGTGATAGTCGGGACGAGCGGCATCGAGCGTCAGGGCACGCTCGATAGCTGTGCGGGCCTCGCCGAAACGTCGCGTCGAAGCCGCCACCATTCCCAGCAGGAAGTGCGCGTCGGCGTGCTCGGGAGCGAGCGCCAACACTTCGAGACAGGCTGCGCGGGCGCCGACAAGGTCGGCGTCGTTCAGCCGCTGCTCAGCTGCGCGATGCCAGCGTTCTACTTCCAGTGCCGCGGTGCCGATCGACCTGTCCGCCCATGATTAGATTTTGTAGCGGAATTCTATACCCATGCTGCGCGGTCGGATCACGTCGCGGTAGTAGCGCCGCAAATCAAACCCGTTGACGTTGCGGATATACGTGGGATCGAGACGCACGCCGGTCTCGGCGAACTTGTCGGTCAGATTGTCGATGTACAGGTTGGCCTGCCAACGCTCGTGGCCGACGCCCGCTGACAGGCTGTGCACGGCGTAACCGCCGAGCGTCTCGCCGTTGTTGCGCAGCCCCACCTTCGTGATGATGTTGCCTGAGTACGAGAGCCCGTAGCCTGCATTGATCTCATAGCCATTGCGCAGCGGCCGGTGATAGGCAGCGTAGAAGCTCGCCTGCTCCTCCGGTGACCCGGGTAGACGATCGCCAGGCTCGCCATCCGCGACGCCGTCGACGATGCCGGGCGCAAACGAGGTCAGCTCGGCTCTGTTGTGTGCGTACGTGCCCGTGAAGGACCAATGGTCGCCGCGCGACTGAAACGACAGCTCGAGACCTTTGCTCTCAGCCTTGCCGCCGTTCACCGTAATCGGCAAAGCGCCGCTGACCGTAGTGCTCTGCGTCTGCACTTTGTCCCAGTCGATGTGATACACGGCCGCATTGAACACAAACTTTCCGCCTTTCCACGCGCTGTGCATCCCCACCTCGAGGTTCGTCGTGGTGTCGGGCGCGATGTTGATTTCGTTCGGCGTGCCGCACGGGATCTGAGTGCCTCCTGGCGGTATCGCGGGGCACACGGCCACCGGGTTGGCGCCGCCATTGCGATAGCCTTCGCTCAAAGTGATATAGCCCGTGACGTCTTTCGTGAAGTCATAGCCGGCGTTGAGTTTGCCCAGGAAACCTTCGTCGCTCGTAGCGCCCTTGTTCGCGTCGGAGAAGTCGACCAGCGGCACCAGGATCGTCGACTGAGTGCCGAAGTCGTAGCTAAAGGAGCGCCCACCGATGTTGACTTGCAGCTTGTCCGTGAATCGATAGCCGACTTCGCCGAAGAAGGCCGTCTGATTGGTCGTCTGATGCGATGTCTGCCGGAACTCGAGGTCTCCCGTCGGCAGCGAAAGGCCAATGAAGGTATCGTATCCAGGCACGAATTCGCTGCTGCTCGTGTTGAGGTCGTAGTCGTTGTAGAAGACGCCGGCGATCCACGAGAGCTTACCGGTGCCTTTCGACACGAGGCGTAGCTCCTCGTTAGTCCGCTTTTCTTTTGCGGTCTCCCGTGTGTACGCCGCGAACAACGGAAACGACTCGTAGCCATATCCAAGGTCGAGCAAAAGATCGGTTTGATCCCGCTGACCCACCTGATCGTAAGTTGAGAAGCCCGTGGCCGACACGAGCTGCGCGAAGCCGAGATCGGCAACGACCTCCACGCTGAATAGATCGCTCTTGCGGTCGTTCGGTTCGACGAACCGCGCCGCGGACTCGTACTTGCCCGTGTTGAAGGCGAACCGGTGATTCACCGTGCGCCCGCCGACATCCTGGTCCTGATGGTAATAGTTGAACGTCACGTCCAAGTTGCTGGAGACGCTCCAGAGCAGCGCGAGACGGCTCGACAGCGTGTGCTCCCAATCGACGTCGTTCTGGCGATGCAGATTGGCGGCCACAGCGGCTGGGTCGTTGAGATCCGGCTGCGGATTCGAGACACCGGGTTGGTTCACCAGGTACGGGTAGTCGATGAAGCCCGGGTCGTGCGTGTAGCCGATCGCCGCGCGGAACGCGAGCTTGTCCTCGGCAATCGGCGCATTCACGACCACGTCGGCCTTGTAGCCTTCGGAGTCGCTGTGCGACAGGGCGTAAAGATTGCCGTGCGCTTCGAGACTGAAGTCCTTTGTGTTCGGCGCCTTGGGAATGTAGCGCACCGCACCGCCGAGCGTGCCCTCGCCGTAAAGTGTGCCTTGGGGCCCGATCAGCACCTCGACGCGATCGAGATCCTTCATCTTGAAATCGAGGTAAAGCGGAATCTCGCCCAAGTACGTCCCGACCGTGCCACCGCTAGCGTTGTTCAGGAACTCGCTATCGTTGATCGACTGCACGTTGAGCCCGCGCACCGTCATCAAGCTCGCTCCGCGAGGGCCTTGGTCGATGACGCTTAAGCCCGGCACCCAGCGGCCGACCTCGGTAAGGCTCGTGAGGCGTTGCTCGTCGAGACGGTCGCCGCCGATCGCGGCTATGTTGAAGGGCAACTCCTGGATCGTCGTCTCGCGGCGGGACGCCGTGACGATGATCTCTTCGAGCGGCGCGCTCTGCGCGAGCGCCACACCGGCGTAGCTTCCGCCGAGGAGGGCTGCGATGGCCGCCGCGAGAGGTTTGACGGCCACACGAGCCGCCGGTTTTCCTGTGCGTTTCATAGAAAAATCCTTTTCAATCAGTTCCGTATCGACGAAGGGTGCAGTGAATTCGTCAATTCCGCCGTTATGTAGCACAGGCTTCCCGAGAGCGGCAACGAAGACGTTCAGAGGTCGTGCGCCACGTCTCACATCAGGGATGGAGACTGGGCATTTGTTAGACTTTGTAGCCGTCTCCGACTCCCTCCAGCCGTGCTCACCGCCCACCTCAAGACCACGCCCTCGCTCGAGCCGGCTTCGCTCTTCAAGCGCTGCGCCGCGTTCGTTTACGACCTGCTACTGCTCGTCGGGTTGGTGGCCAGCTTTACGCTGCTCGCAGTGCTGCTGAACGGCGGGTCTATCACGCCAGGCAGTCTGTGGTTTCAGTTCGCGCTGCTCGCGATCGTGGCCGTATTTTTCTGCGGCTTCTGGACGCACGGCGGCCAGACGCTAGGCATGCGGGCGTGGCGAATTCGGGTGGTAGGCCAGGACGGCACGCCGCTTTCGTGGCCGCGCGCGATGTTACGCTTCGCGGCCGGCCTACTCGCACTGCTGCCGCTCGGACTCGGTCTCTGGTGGGGAATCTTCGACGCACAACGGCGGGGCTGGCACGATCGACTGACGAGCACTCGCGTGGTTCGCGTGCCGCCGCGAACTGCTACCTCGCCCGCGCCACTGCCACAATCGTAATCAGAAGCAGCACGGAACTCGGCGCCCAGGCCACGACAAGTGGCTGAAGGCCGTACACCTCGCCTCCGCTCGCGAGCACTTGACCGATCGCGTAGTACGACAAGCCCACGATCAGACCGACGAGCAATCGCGCGCCCGTGCCAGCCGAACGCAGCCCACCGAAGACGAACGGCAACGCGAGAATCGTCATCAACACCACCGAGACGATGTCGGCCACACGCGTCCAGTACGCGATCAAGTAGCGACGGGCGTCGAGACCGTTATCCTCGAGATAACGGATGTAGCGTTGCAGCGAGGGTGTATCCAGTAGGTTTTCGCGCACGATCGACAAAGCGAGCAGATCCGGGTTCAAGTCGTAGGTCTGCGTCGACTGCCGCTCGGTCCGCGAGGTGACGCCGTTGTCGAGAAACATCGTCTCACCGTAGTTCGACAACACCCAGCGCCCCGCCGAGTCGACGTCCGCGGTGTCGGCGCGCGCGATCTGTCGCAAAGCCTGGTCGGGGCCAAGCTCGAAAAGAAGCACGCCGCCGCGGTAGCCAGCCTCGCCAGTTTGGCGTCGCAGACTGAATATTCGGTCACCGTCCTTCAGCCAAGTGGCTTTACCCTCCGCCGTGCCGACGTCTTCGCGCATGGCTCGAGTCCGCATCTCGTCTGCGTACGCGCTCAACGACGGCGCGAGCGACTCGCCGAGCAACACCATGAGTACGGACAACGCGAAACCCGCGAGACCCACGGAGAGCAGCAGCTGCCACGAAGAGATCCCGCTGGCCCGCATGACGATCAGTTCGCGGTGCACGGCCAGGTTACCGAGGGCAAGCAACGAGCCGATCAACGCAGCGGCCGGCAGCACGGAAAAGATCGTGCGGGGCATTCCAAGCACGACGTACAGGATGGCGCCACTGAGATCGTAGTTGCCCTTGATGTCGTTCAGCTGTGCGACGAGATCGAAGCCGGTCATGACGGCCACGAGCACCGCCAGCGCAAGCCCAACACCGCGGAGCACCGACACCACGATGTAGCCACGCAGCAGGATCATGTAGCCAACTCCGCGCGCGGCGCGCGGCTACGCAGCGTGAGCCAGCCGCTCTCCCGCGCCAACATCAACAGCGCAAGCAGCACCACCGCGCCATGGACCCACCACATGCCGAGCCACTCCGATATGACACCGCGCTGCACCCAGACGCCGGCGATCGACATCATGTTCGCGTAGACGATATATATGAGTAGCCCGATGCCGAGCCGGGCGTAGCGGCCCTCGCGGGGCGACGAGCGGCTGAGCGGCACGGCGAGCAGACCGAGCACGATCAGAGACACCGGCAGCGAGATCCGCCACTGCAGCTCGGCGCGGTCCGCCAGGACGGACGACTCCAGCAATGCCAGCGTCGACTTGCCCGCCGGCGCGGCTTTGAACTCATGTTCTTCCTTGCGACGCACGGGAATCCGCTGCTCGCCGAAATCGATGACCAAAAACTTGCCCTGCCCAGGGATGCCTTCGTAGCGGCGCCCGTCCTCCAACACGAAACCCAACTCGCCCGTGCTCGCGTCCACTAAACGACGGCCGCGCGCGGCGACGATCGCAACTACACGGTCCCCTTGCTGCCGCTGCAGGAACACGTCCCTCAGCTCGTCGCCCACGACTTCGCGGGCATACACCACCGTGTCACCGGAGTCCGGCGACGTGAACCGACCGGGCTCGATGGCCGAGAGTTCGACGTGTTGGCCAGCCTCGAACCGGATCTCCTCGATCTGTCGCGTGGCGGCCGGCGTTAGCACCAGCGACAACCAGCCGGTACAGACGACCAGCAGCAAGGTGAGGACGCCTACCGGGGCGAGCATGCCGGCTGGCCCGAAGCCGCATGCAGCCAGCGCAGCCATCTCGCCGTCGCGACTCAAGCGAGCGAGCGCGAGCATGATGCCCAGGAACAGAGCGATTGGTAGCAGTGTGGTGAGGTAACTCATCGCTGTGAGCCCGAACACCGCGGCTACCGCGTCGCGCGGCACCCGATCGGCGGCTGCGTCGCCGAAAATGTTGGCCAACGCGTTCGTCATCGTGATCAGGAACAGCGCGCCGAGAACGATCAGGCAGGACGTGAACGCTTCGCGCAGGATGTAGCGGCTGATGAGGCTCACGCGACCATCCGGTGCCAGTACCTTCGAAGAAACGAATGCACTAAACTGCGATTTTCCACGGTATTCCAACACGATAGCACGGCCCGGCGGCCACGACGTGCGCCGAATCGCAGCGCGAGCGAACTGCCGAGCGCGGAATAGAAGGAGTCGACGATGGAGTTTCCCGTCAAGACCGGAGCGGCAGCGAGCCAACGCACCGAGTGTGCGATCTTGCCGGTGTTCGAAGATGGTCAGCTGCGTGGCGCCACTCGCGAGATCGACACGGCGGCGCGCGGCGTCATCAAGCAACTCGTGCGCAAAGGCGATGTTTCCGGCCGCCTCGGGGCCACGACGCTCATCCATCGCACGCAGGGCACGGCCGCCACACGGTGGCTGCTCGTGGGCTGCGGCAAACATATCGAATTCGACACGCGCCGCCTCAGTTCGGCGCTCACGGCAGCCATTGCAGGATTGCGCAACAGCGGCACGAAAGAAGCCATCAGCTACCTGGCCTATGGTGTCGGCGACGGCCTGAATGCCGCGGAGGCGGCGCGCCACAGCGTCGAAGCCGCCCGCGCCAGCGTGTACCGCTTCGACGAGCTGAAGAGCCGCTCCGACCCGTCGCCGCGCCTCGCGCGGCTCGGCATCGCGGCAACGCGTGGCACGAATTCAGCGCCGCTGCGCGAC
The DNA here is from genome assembly GCA_003155415.1 of Gammaproteobacteria bacterium. GTDB lineage: Bacteria > Pseudomonadota > Gammaproteobacteria > Steroidobacterales > Rariloculaceae > FEN-1219. The sequence goes on from PMCP01000137.1 coordinate 38,848, forward strand.
GCAATCAAAGTTGGCACGGCGATCGCCAACGGCTCCGACCTCGCACGCGATCTCGGCAACCGCCCGCCCAACGTCTGTACTCCGTCGCATCTGGCTGAAACGGCACGCACGCTCGCGCGGCGCTACCCGAAGCTCAAAGTCAAAGTGCTCGGTGAGCCAGAGATCCGCAAGCTCGGCATGGGCGCGCTGCTGTGCGTGACGCAGGGGGCGGACGAGCCGCCGCGGCTGATCGTGATCGAGTATCGCAATGGCTCGCCCAAGGAGGCGCCGATCGCCCTCTGCGGCAAAGGTGTCACATTCGACACCGGCGGCATCTCGCTGAAGCCGCCGCCGAAGATGGACGAGATGAAGTACGACATGTCGGGCGCCGGCAGCGTGCTCGGCGCAATGTCCGCAATCGCCGAACTCGGCGCAGCCGTCAACGTCGTCGGCGTGATTCCGGCGTGCGAGAACATGCCGAGCGGTCGTGCCACGCGTCCTGGCGACATCATCAAGAGCATGTCTGGGCAAACCGTAGAGATCATCAACACGGACGCCGAAGGCCGTTTGATCCTGTGCGATGCGATTACTTATGCGCGCACGTTCAAGCCGCGCTGCCTGATCGATATTGCTACGCTCACGGGCGCCTGCGTGATCGCGCTCGGCCACGTCTACACCGGCGTGTTCAGCAACGACGACAAACTCTCGGCCGACCTGATCGCAGCCGGTGACCGCGCGCTCGATCTCGCATGGCGCATGCCCGTGCACGAGGAATACGGTGAGTCGCTGCGCAGCAACTTCGCCGATTTCGCGAACTCGGGCGGCCGCGACGGCGGCGCAAGCGTCGGCGCGAACTTCCTGTCGCGGTTCGTCGACGGCGTGCCGTGGGCGCACCTCGACATCGCGGGCGTTGCCTGGCGCGCGAACTCACAGAAGGGCTCTACGGCGCGGCCGGTGCCGCTGCTGGTCGACTTCCTGTTGAATACCGAGCGGCAGTGACGCAGGTCGACTTCTATATCCTCGAGGCCGATTCCGACGACGCGAGGCTCCGCCTCGCCTGCAAGATCGTCGATAAGGCCACGCAACTCGACCACCACGTCTTCATTCACTCCACTTCGGATGAAGAGGCGCGGAAGCTCGACGAGTTGTTGTGGACGTTCTCGCAGAACAGCTTCATCCCGCACCGCGTCGTGCGCGAGGCGCTCCCGGAGCCGCCACTCGAACCCGTGCTGATCGGCATCAATCAGCAGCCCGCACCGGGGCGGTGGGACGTCATGATCAACCTCGCCTTGGACGTGCCGGAGTTCTTTAGCCGTTACGAGCGCGTGGCCGAAGTCGTCGACGGCAACACTGCCCGCCGCGAGCACAGCCGCGAGCGCTATCGGTTCTACCGCGACCGCGGCTACAAGCTGAACACCCACCAGGTCTAATGCATGCCATCTGAAGAGCCGCTCGAGATCATCGACACGAATATTCCAGTGCTCACCGACGTGATTCGCGGCACCGCGCTGCCCGCTTTGGACCGGGATTCTCTTATCGCCGAGCTGCAGACGAAGCTCGCCTCGCGAACCTTCGCACTCGCGGACGAGCTTCTGCGCTCGTCGTTCAACGCCATGGAAGCGACACTGTTCGAGCAAATCTCAGCACGGTTGCGAAGCGAGCTCCCGGAGCTCATCGATGGGACGCTGCGCGAGCATCTCCACGGCACGGACAACGATTAAGGAAGATCGTGAAGAAGGACTACAGCCCCACAGAGATCGAAGCTCGGCACTACGCACGCTGGGAGGCGGCCGGCTATTTCGCGCCCGCAGGCGACGGCGCGCCCTACTGCATCGTAATTCCGCCGCCCAACGTCACGGGCACGCTGCACATGGGCCACGCGCTGCAAGACACGATCATGGACGCCCTCACGCGCTACCACCGCATGCTGGGCCGGCGCACGCTGTGGCAGCCAGGCACCGACCACGCCGGCATCGCCACACAAATGGTGGTCGAACGGCTGCTCGAGCGCGAAGGCACGTCGCGCACGCAACTCGGTCGCGAGAAGTTCCTCGAACGCGTTTGGCAGTGGAAGGAACGCTCTGGCAATACGATCGCGCGACAGATGCGCCGGCTCGGCACCTCCGTCGACTGGTCGCGTGACCGGTTCACGATGGACCCTGGGCTGTCGCGAGCTGTGCTCGAAGTGTTCGTGCGGCTGTATGACGAAGGCCTCATCTATCGCGGCAAGCGCCTCGTGAACTGGGACCCCGTTCTGCACACCGCGATCTCGGACCTCGAGGTCGTCAGCAGTGAAGAGCGCGGCAAGCTGTGGCACCTGCGCTACCCCGTCGTTGGCGATGCCGCCAATGCCGTCCTAATCGTGGCCACGACGCGACCGGAGACGATGCTCGGCGACACTGCGGTCGCCGTGCACCCGGCAGACGAACGCTACCGCCACCTCGTCGGCAAGGAAGTCGAGCTGCCGCTCACGGGACGGCGAATTCCGATCATCGCCGACGAGTACGTCGACCCCGAGTTCGGCACGGGCTGCGTGAAGATCACCCCGGCACACGACTTCAACGACTATGAGGTGGGCTTGCGGCATGCGCTGCCGATGATCGGCGTGCTCGACGCGAGCGCGCGCATCAACGACAACGCACCGACGGCATATCGCGGCCTCGACCGCTTCGTTGCACGCAAGCGTGTGCTCGAGGATCTCACTGCACAGAATCTCCTCGAGAAGATCGACGAGCACACGTCGATGCTGCCACGCGGCGAGCGTAGCGGCGCGGTCGTCGAGCCGATGCTCACGGACCAGTGGTACGTGCGCGCGCAGCCGCTGGCGGAGCCCGCCATCGAAGCCGTCGAGCAAGGCCGCGTCCGCTTCATTCCAGAGACGTACGCGCGCGACTATTTCGACTGGATGCACAAAATTCAGGACTGGTGCATCTCGCGACAGCTGTGGTGGGGCCACCGAATCCCCGCGTGGTACGACGACAAGGGCAACGTGTACGTCGCACGCGACGAGGCAGAAGCGCGCAGCAAGCACAATATCGCCGCGAGCATCGCCCTGCGTCAGGACGAAGACGTGCTCGATACATGGTTCTCGTCGGCGCTGTGGCCGTTCTCCACGCTCGGCTGGCCCGACAAGACGCCGGAGCTCGCTGCGTTCTATCCCACGAGCGTGCTCGTCACGAGCTGGGACATCATCTTCTTCTGGGTCGCCCGCATGATCATGATGGGACTCAAGTTCGCGGGCGACGTGCCATTCCGCGACGTCTACATCTATTCGCTGATTCGCGACAGCGAAGGCCAGAAGATGTCGAAGAGCAAGGGCAACATCATCGACCCGATCGATCTGATCGACGGCGTCGATCTCGACACGCTACTCAAGAAGCGCATCGAGGGCCTGATGCAGCCGAACCTCCAGAAGGCCATCGAGCGCAACACCCGCAAGGAATTCCCGGAGGGAATTCCCGCGTTCGGTACCGACGCGCTGCGGCTCACGTTTGCATCGCTCGTGACTACGGGCCGTGACGTGCGCTTCGATATGTCGCGCGCCGAGGGCTATCACCGGTTCTGCAACAAACTCTGGAACGCAACGGCCTACGTGCTGAGCCAGCTGGATGGCATCGACGCAGGGCCCGCGCGACTCGGCACCGCCGACATTTGGATCCGCTCCCGGCTGCACGGCGTGATCGCCACGGTGCACGAGAACTTCGCGGCGTATCGGCTCGACGTGGTGATCCAGACGCTATATGACTTCGCGTGGCACGAGTTCTGCGACTGGTATCTCGAGCTGACGAAAGCCGTGCTCACGGCGCCCGATGCCGATCCGGCATTGAAGCGCGGTGCACAAAATACGCTCGCCGACGTGCTCTCAGCGCTGCTAAAGCTGTTGCACCCGCTGATGCCGTTCGTGACGGAGGAGCTGTGGCTCGAAATCGCAAAGCAGCGCGGCATCGCAAGTGAAACCCTGATGTTCGAGCGCTTTCCGGCAGCCGCGGACTTCGCCACCGATTCCGCGGTCGAGGACGAGATCGCGTGGCTCAAGGGCTTCGTCGTGGGTATTCGCCAGATCCGCGGGGAAGCGAATCTGCCACGGTCGAAGGCGCTGACGGTGCGCATTGCCGATCCAAGCCCCTCCGATCGCGCACGACTCGCGACGCATCAACTGCATTTGCAAAAGCTCGCAGGCCTCGAACGTATCGAACTGCTTGAGCCCGGCGCGAACGTGCGCGGCGCGGCCACTGCATTACTCGGCGGCATGCGCATGCTGGTGCCGCTCGCGGGGCTGATCGACGTTTCGGCCGAGCGCGAACGCCTGAGCAAGCAACTCGCAAAAACGCGCGACGAGATCGAAAAAGCGCGACGCAAACTCTCGAACCAGAACTTCGTCGCCAATGCGCCACCCGAAATTGTCGCGCAAGAGAATGCACGCATCGCCGACTTCGAGCAACGGGCCTCCCAGCTCGACGCCCAGATAGCGCGCCTCGCCGAACTCTCCTAGCCTCTTCCTCCCCCAAACCGACGCTGCGCGCGCCTACAGGGGCGATGCGCTTCACAGTTGGCGGAAGTCGCGTTGTCGCGAGCGCACGTTTTGGGCGAACATGCGGACATGGCTACACCTACGCTGATTGCGACGCGCGGCGCCACCGACCACCAGGCGCTGATCCGCCCCGTGCTCGAGGCCCTCGACCGCATCATCGTCGGCAAGCCCCGCCAGATCGCCCTCAGCGTCGCGTGCCTGCTCGCGCGAGGCCATCTCCTGATCGAGGACGTGCCCGGCGTCGGCAAAACCACGCTCGCCCACGCGCTCGCGCGTGCGCTTGGCCTCTCGTACCACCGAATTCAGTTCACGAGCGACCTGTTGCCTGCCGACGTCATCGGCGTATCGGTGTTTCACCGCGACAGCAGCCGGTTCGAGTTCCACAAAGGCCCAGTGTTTTCGCAGCTCGTGCTGGCGGACGAGATCAATCGCGCAACGCCAAAAGCCCAGAGCGCGCTGCTCGAGGCCATGGAAGAGCGCCAGGTGACGGCCGACGGCACGACGTATTCCCTGCCCGCGCCGTTCTTCGTCGTCGCGACGCGCAATCCGGCAAACCAGATCGGCACATTCCCGCTGCCCGAGTCACAGCTCGACCGGTTCCTCATGCAGATCGAGCTCGGGTACCCGGCGCCGAGCGACGAACGCGCGTTGCTCGCGAACGGCGAGCGTCGCGCACTTGTCGAGCAACAGCACGCAGTGGTCTCACTCGACGCGCTGCTTCGCCTGCAGGACCAGGTCGGCAAGGTCCATGTGGCCGAGCCGCTGCTCGACTACGTGCAGGCAATACTCGCGTACACTCGAGAGTCCGGCGAGTTCGTGGCGGGGCTCTCGCCGCGCGCCGGCATTGGCCTTCTACGCGCCGCGCAGGCGTGGGCGCTCGTGAACGGTCATGGCGGCGTGCACCCCGAGGACATTCAGGCCGTGCTCGGAAGTATCGTCGCGCACCGGCTGCAGCTCGCGCACGGCGGCTCGATCGAGCGCGGCGCGAATCTCGGCGCCGCGATCCTCGCCGCGGTACCTGTGCCTTGACGCCCGCCGTTCGGCACTGAGCGATGCCAGCCACAGCTCGCGTCATGGAACGTTGGGCGGCCAATTGGGCGCGCCGACGTCAGGGCGGGGATTCTCACAGCGTCGCGTTGGCGCGGCGTCGCATCTACATTCTGCCGACCCGCTTCGGCGTCGTGTTCGCCGTCATGGTGTTCGCAATGCTGCTCGGCTCCATCAACTACGGAGCGAGCCTCGGCTTCGCGCTGACGTTCCTGCTCGCGGGCTTGGGGTTGGTGGTGATGCATCACTGCCACAACAACCTGCTCGGTGCCGAGATCAAGTTCCTCGGGGCCGCTCCGGTGTTCGCCGGCGAGCGCGCCGAATTTCGGGTGGCGGTCCACAACGCCGGCACGGCGGCGCGCTACGAAATCGAGCTCGTGCAACGCGGTCACCGGGCGGGCCCCGTCGACGTCGCAGCGGGCGGCACGGAGATCCTGAGACTTGGCATCGACACCCAGCGGCGCGGCTGGACGACGCTCGATCGTTTCACAGTGGAGACGCGACACCCCGGGCGTCTGCTACGCGCGTGGACCTGGATCCACATGGACGCACGCTGCCTCGTCTATCCGCAACTGGCCGCGCCGGGCCGGCCACTGCCCGAAACCGCGGGCTACGGCACCGCAGGCCGGCCGAGTCCGGGCGACGAAGACTTCGCGGGGCTGCGCGCGGCCGCGCCCGGCGATCCGCCTCAGCGCATCGCTTGGAAAGCCTATGCCCGTAATGATCAACTGCTGCTGAAGCAGTTTGCCGCTGGCGATCGCGCACCGTGCGTGCTCGACTGGGATACGCTCGCAGAGCTCGATCTCGAAGCGCGGGTATCACAGCTCGCGCGGTGGTGCATAGACGCCGATGCCGAAGGCCGCGCGCTCGGCCTCGTCCTGCCCGGCGTGCGTGTACCTCTCGGCGCCGGGGTGAAGCACCTCGCCTCGTGCCTTGAAGCCCTGGCCCTGTTCGACGCGGGCATGGATCGATGACTGCGCTGGCGCTACCTCGCGGCCGGGAGCTTTCGGGCGACGCACAGCGCCTGCTATGGACAAGCGCAATCGTAGTAGGCGCAAGCCTGCCGCACTGGGGCGCGCTCGCGGGCTGGACGCTCGCATTGCTCGCGGGTGCCGTCGCGTGGCGCCTCGCAGTGGCCCTTTACGGGTGGCCCATGGCACCGCGGTTCGTGCGCCTCCCGCTGGCGTTCCTGTCGTTCTGCGCCGTGCTGTTCCAGTATCGGACGCTAAACGGCTCTGAAGCCGGCACGGCGCTGCTCGTCGTGATGGTCGCTCTGAAGTTCCTGGAGTCGAGCAATCAACGCGACCAGCTCGTGTTGATTCTGATCTCGTATTTCATGATGTTTGCGAGCGTGCTGACGGAGCGCGGCCCGCTGACGGCGACCTATCTCGTCGCGCTCGTCTGGGTCACCACCGTAGCGTTGCTGCAGCTCGGTCGCCGCGGCCCCCTGCTGCCCGTCCGCGCGACCGCCGTGCTTGCCGCGCGGCTGTTGCTGTATTCAGTGCCGCTCATGATCGTGTTGTTCGTCTTGTTTCCGCGGCTGCCAGGGCCACTGTGGGCTCTGCCGGGCAGCACGAGCAGCGGCGCCTCGGGCTTGAGCGACACGATGAGCCCCGGCGACATCACCAACCTCGGTTTGTCCGACGAAGTCGCGTTCCGCGCCGAGTTCATGTCGCGCCCGCCGCCCGCCGGCGCCTTGTACTGGCGCGGGCCAACGCTCACGCATTTCAATGGCCGCACATGGTCGATGCAGCAAGGCGCACGCCGCGGCGAGCGCGTGGCCGACACGATTGAATACCGCGGCGAGCCCACTCGTTACCGTGTGATGCTGGAACCGAACGGCCGCAACTGGGCATTCGCGCTCGACATGCCCGAGAGCTGGTCGCGCGACCGCGGCCTGCGAATGGGCAGCGACTATCAGCTCGGCATGTTCTTCGGCGGGCAGCGGACGCGTGTGCTCGATTACGAGGTGACCTCCTACGTCGACTACAGCGCGCGCGAGCCCCTGACGGCGGGCGAGATCGCAACGTTCACGAGCCTGCCGGAAGGCAGCAGCCCCCGAGCAAGGGCCCTGGCGGCAACCTGGATCACGGACGGACCGAGCCCGAGCACAGTGATCGACCGCGCGATGGGTTATCTGCGCTCGCAGCCTTTTCAGTACACGCTGACTCCGCCTGCACTCGGCGCACAACCCGTTGACGAGTTTTTGTTCGAAACGCGTGAAGGCTTTTGTGAGCACTACGCATCGGCGCTTACGGTGCTGTTGCGCGCGGCTGGATTGCCCGCGCGTGTGGTCATGGGTTACCAGGGCGGCGAGCTGAACTCGATCGGCAGCTACTACATCATTCGCGAGTCGGATGCCCACGCGTGGACGGAGGTCTGGCTAGAGGACCAGGGCTGGGTGCGCGTCGACGGCGTCGCCGCGGTGGCGCCTGAGCGGGTCGCCATCGGCTCCGGCCGCTGGTCGGGCGCGGCCAGAACGGCCGTTGACCGAGTACTGAATCTCGGCTGGCTCAAGCGCACGGCGTTGGCCTGGGACGCCGTGAATACACGTTGGCACGCGTGGGTCGTAGGCTACGGCCCCGAGCTGCAACGTGCGTTGCTCGACTCGTTTGGTGTTCGAAACCTCGAACGCACCGAACGCTGGACGCTGTTGCTGAGCCTCGCCGTCATCGCAACGGTCGGTGTGCTGCTCGCGTTGCGGCTCTACGCCGCCTGGCGCGAACAAGGGCGCCGACCGATCGATCCTGCGGCGCGGGCATTCGCGACTTTCGCGCGCCAGCTGGCACGGCTCGACGTCGCGCCGCGAGCCCCGGGCGAGCCGCCAGCCGCCTACGCGGCGCGCGCGGCCAAAACGTTACCGCCTGCGGCGGCAGACATCGGCGCAATCGTGGCCGCCTACCTACGTGCGCGGTACGAGCCCGACCCAGAGCTCGTGGCGCTGGCGGAGCTGCGGCAGCGTGTAAGCGTGTTTCGCCCGCAACGTGCCTAGCTCGAGCCAGCGGCCTCGGCCGAGAGCTCGCGGGTCGTGAAGAACTGCACTTTCGGCCAGCGCTCCTGCGTCAGTGACAGGCTCACCGTGCTCGGCGCGAGATACACAAGCTGGCCCTGGTGATCACGAGCGACGTTGCCGATGAGTTTCTTCGTGAACTCATCGAGGTGAGCAGCATCGTCGCAACGAACCCAGCGCGCGGCAACTACTGCGATGCTTTCGAACGCGGCGTCGACGCTGTACTCGTCGCGCAAACGGAATGCCGCGACCTCGAACTGCAAGGGCCCCACGGCCCCTAAGATCAGGTCGTTGCCGAGCAGCGGACGAAACAGCTGCGTCGCCCCCTCCTCGCACAGCTGCGCAAGACCTTTCTGTAGCGCCTTCAACTTCAGTGGGTCGCGCAGCACCGCGCGGCGGAACAGCTCCGGCGCGAAGCTCGGAATCCCGGTGAAGGCCATCGATTCGCCCTGCGTGAAGCTGTCGCCGATGTTGATCGTGCCGTGGTTGTGCAAGCCGATGATGTCGCCCGCATAGGCCTCTTCGACGTGTTGGCGATCGGCTGCCATGAACGTGATCGCATCACCGACACGGACCTCGCGCTGCAACCGCGTGTGGAACATGCGCATGCCCGGCTCGTACGCTCCCGAGCAAATGCGCAGGAACGCGATGCGGTCGCGGTGCGCAGGGTCCATGTTCGCCTGGATCTTGAAGACGAAGCCGCTGAAAGCCGGCTCGTCCGGGCTCACGATGCGCACGGTCGTGCTGCGTGGCTGCGGCGCCGGCGCGAGCTGCGCGAACGCATCGAGCAGCTCGCGCACACCGTAGTTATGGATGGCGGCCCCGAAAAACACGGGCGTCTGCCGCCCGGCGAGGTACTGTGCGTGATCGAACGTCTTCGTGGCACCACGCACGAGCTCCACATCGTCGCGGAGCTCTTTCACGACCGTCTCACCGAGCGCTGCGACGAGATCGCCGTTCGCAATGCCTTGCACACGGCGCACGTCCGGCAATCGACTGCCGTCGCGCCCCTGATACAGGAAGGCGCAATCCTCCGCCAGGTGGTAGATGCCGCGGAACTCGCGGCCCATGCCAATCGGCCACGTCATCGGCACACATTCGATGTGGAGCACGGTCTCGATGTCGTCTAGCAGCTCTATAGGCAAGCGGCCGTCGCGATCGAGCTTGTTGATGAAGCTGATGATCGGCGTTGTCCGCAGCCGGCACACCTCCATGAGCTTGATCGTTCGGTTCTCCACGCCTTTGGCGGCGTCGATGACCATCAGCGCACTGTCGACGGCCGTCAACGTCCTGTAGGTGTCCTCGGAGAAATCCTCGTGGCCCGGAGTGTCGAGCAGATTGATCAGCGCGTCCCCATACGGGAATTGCATGACCGACGACGTCACAGAGATGCCGCGCTCCTGCTCGAGTCGCATCCAGTCCGATGTCGCATGCCGGGTGGCTTTACGCCCTTTGACGGTGCCTGCCATCTGAATCGCGCCGCCAAACAGCAGCAGCTTCTCCGTCAGAGTGGTCTTGCCGGCATCGGGATGCGAAATGATCGCAAACGTTCGCCTTTTCAGGTGCTCGTTCATGGGAGAAGAAGAGTTGTAAGTCAGTGGGACGGCGGCAGCATGAAAGCGAGGACGATGGCGTCCTCACGGCCGAATTCCGCTTGATAGTAGGCGGGGCGAATCCCGATTTGTTCGAACCCTACGGAACGATACAGCTGTTGCGCGACCGTGTTCGACGGGCGCACCTCTAGGAACACGCGCTCGGCCCCCGCCTCGTCGGCACGCTGCAGCAGATGACTCAGCAGCCGTCGGCCGTAGCCCAGGTGCTGAGCGTGCGGGTGCACACAGAGATTCAAGAGATGGGCCTCGCCGGACGCGACCGACATGATGCCGTAGCCCGTGACGCTACCCCCGACATCGAGAGCGAGGCAGTGATAGCCGGCCAGCAGGCAATCGCGAAAGATCCCGAGGCTCCACGGAAACTTGTACGCCGCACGTTCAACCGCCGCGACTGCTTTCAGATCTGCGGCCTGCATGAGCCTGACTTCGGTGCGTGGGTTGACAGCGGCGCTCATTGCGGTTTTCCGAGCAAGTCTTTGACGAGGCAAAGGTCGGTCCAAGCGGTTGCTTTGGCAAGCGGGCTGCGCAGCAGATACGCGGGGTGATACGTGATGACCAACGGAGTACCCGCTTCGCCGTACGGGACGACGCGGCCTCGCAGCCTACCGATGGGGGAATCCGTCTGCAACAACCACTGGGCGGCAATTCGGCCCACGGCAAGTATTGCGCGCGGATTCACGAGCGCGATCTGGCGCGCGAGATACGGCGTACACGTCTTGGCCTCGTCCGGCTGCGGATCACGATTGCCGGGCGGCCGGCACTTCAAGATGTTGGCGATATATACCTCGGAGCGCGGTAAGCCGATGGCCCGCAGCATTGAGTTCAGCAACTGGCCTGCGCGTCCGACGAAAGGCTCGCCTTGTCGATCTTCGTCGGCTCCGGGTGCTTCGCCGATCACGAGCAGGTCGGCATTGCGGCGACCGACGCCGAACACGGTCTGGGTGCGAGTCGCGTGCAGCGCGCACTGCGTGCACACGCGAACGGTCGCAGCCAACTCGTCCCATCCCATCGTCGCCGGAGAAGCGGATACGTCGGTGACCAACCGCGCCGCGACCACCTCGAGCGGACCTGCGGCGATGGATGCAGCGGCACTGACGGGCGCGGGCTCCGCGGCCGGCTGCACGGTCGTCGCAGACGCTGTCCGCAGCCTCCACACCGAAATGCCGAGAGCTTCGAGGTACCGCTCGCGTTGCTCGCTCATGAGCTCGCTGCGTCTTGCCGCCTGCGGCGGCGCCACAACCAGACAGCGGGGCCGGACGCGGCGTACGCAAGGAACAGCACGAAAATCGTGAGCTGGGGCTCGACAGCGATGATCATCAGCACGAGCGGGATCAGCAACAGGTTCGCAAACCGCACGCGCCTGCCGGGACTGATGTCCTTGAAGCTCCAGTACGCAAACCGGGACATCATCAGGAGCGCAGCGATCGCCGTCACCGTGACGCCGGCGACGAGAGCCTTCAAGCCGTCGATTCCGTAGTGACTCGTGAGCCACGCCATCGACGCCACGACTGCCGCTGCCGCCGGACTCGCGAGCCCCTGGAAGAATCGCCGATCCTGCACGCCGACGTTCGTATTGAACCGTGCGAGACGAAACGCCGCCGCAGCCACGTACAGAAATGCGGTGAGCCAGCCGAGCCTGCCCCAAAGCGCGCCGTACTCTGCGAGCCGCTGTACGCCCCACTGATAAATCACGATAGCGGGCGCGAGACCGAAAGACACCATGTCGGAAAGGCTATCGAATTCTTTGCCGAACTCGCTGGACGTGCTCGTGAGACGCGCGACGCGCCCATCCAGCCCGTCGAACAGCATTGCGGCGAAGATCGCCAGCGCGGCGCGCTCGAAATTGCCGTCGATCGACGCCACGATCGAATAGAACCCGGCGAACAAACCGCAGGTGGTCAGCAGATTGGGCAAAAGATAAATGCCCCTACGGCGTGTGATGCTCGGCCGGCCGTCCACGACTGCTCCGCCTCCTCTTTAAGTACCCGACTCACATTGGCCGCTGCCTGCGGCCAAGCCTGGCTTCCGTGCCGACCCGACCGCTAGAATCGGCCGTCGCCGGACCATGGCGCCACGAGTCGGGGGTCAATGTACCTGAGTCCCGCCCTGCTGAACACGTTGCCGGCTGTGATCAACGTCATGGTCGGCGTAGGTCGCCCGCACCATGCTGAGCGTTGGAGCCTCGAGCGGACACCGCCGACCCGCGACCGATTGCCATGACGAACGCGACGACCCCGAACCCCAGTCTTCACCGCAGGCAACGCCGCCATCTGCTCGGCCTCGCCGCTGCGCTGCTCGCGCCTGCCCTGTTGCGTCCCGCGGCCGCACAGCCGGCGCGACCCACCGACGCGCGCTCCGGTCCGGATCCGGAGCTTCGCAAAATCCTGATTGCCGCCGTAGCGGAAGCCGACAGCTTCACCGACCGATTCGATGCCGAGGTGTGGCTAACGGACATGTCGCACCGGCTCGCGAAGCAGGTATCGGACCCGAAGGAACGGCTGACGATCCTGAAAGCCGTTCACAAACACGCCACGCATGTGAACGTGCCCGCCGAGCTCGTGCTCGCGGTGATCGACGTCGAAAGCAACTTCGATCGCTTCGCGATCTCGTCCGTAAGCGCGCTCGGTCTCATGCAAGTCATGCCCTTCTGGATCAAAGAGCTCGGCTACAAGGACAAGAACGCATTGTTCAGCATCGAAACGAACGTGCTGCTCGGTTGCCAGATACTCCGGTTTTATCTCGAGATGGAGCGCGGGAATCTGGTGCAGGGGCTCGCACGCTACAACGGCAGCGTCGGCCGACGCGGGTACTCGGACCGCGTGCTCGACCGAGTGCGCACGAAATGGTTTCGACAGTAGGCTGCTCAGGCCGCGACGACGAATCCTTCGTTCACGGTCTCGAGCCACTCCTCGATCTCCACGCCATCGACGCGCGCCGCGGGCGGACCGTGCCACAACCACGCAGCAAGCTCGCGCTGCGCGGTGTCATCGCCAGCAGCAATGACCTCGACGCGGCCATCTGGCAGATTGCGAATGCTCCCGCGCAATTGCAGTTGTTGTGCTCGAGCGGCGGTCGCAGCACGGTAGTACACCCCTTGCACGCGGCCAGCGATCACAAAGCGAATCGCGCGCGTCACGTTGCCTGAGCCCCCAGGGGTCAATTGTGCTCGTCGTTGCCTTTGCTCGAACGCAACGCGATCGTCGCTCGATTCTTGGCACGCACCGCGTTGAAACGAGCCGGGCCGTAAGCCTGTTGCTGAATTTGTTTCTCAGCGTCAGCCAGAAACCGACGCGCGTCCTGTAGCACCTCTGGCGCGAGTCGCGCAGCGTTGGCTACTTCCGCGGCCTTGATCGCCTGGCGAGCGTCGCTCATTTCCTGAACCGGTGGAGACGTGACGCACCCTGCCAGGGCGAGCGCGGTAACCGTCAGCAGTACTCGCAACATGCCATTTGTTCTCTTGTTATCGACGGCAGTATGCCGAAACGCTACAAGCGTCGCCCCGACGGCGTCAAGCAATCGACCGGCGCCGCCGTCCTGGCAAGCACTGCCTGACCTTCTTACACTGGTCGCCACGATCTTTTCAAGCTGGGCCCTCGTGACGCAGCCATCGATTCTCATCCTGTACTACTCGCGTGGCGGCCGCACGGCGGCGCTTGCGCGGCAGGCCGCGCGCGGCGTCGAGAGCGCGGGCGGCATCGCCCACCTGCGAACCGTGCCTCCCGTCGCTCCGACGACGATGACGGCGACGCCGCCGGTGCCCGAAGACGGTGCGCCGTACGTCGAGATCGCCGATCTCGTCGCCGCAGACGCCTTGCTGCTGGGCAGCCCCACGCGGTTCGGCAACATGGCTGCACCCCTCAAGCATTTTCTCGATTCGACCAGCGAGCTCTGGTTGAAGGGCACACTCGTCGACAAGCCAGCCGGCGTATTCACATCGACGTCCTCACCGCACGGTGGCCAGGAGAGCACCCTGCTCAGCATGCAGTTGCCGCTGTTACATCACGGCATGGTCGTGGTCGGCATACCGTACACGGAAGCCTCTCTGTTCGAGACGCGCACAGGCGGCTCGCCGTATGGCGCCACGCATCTCGCCACACCGTGGAACACTGCGTTGTCGAAGGACGAGAACGACGTCGCACGCGCGCTCGGCGCACGCGTCACGCGTCTCGCACGCGCGCTCGCAACTGCGCGCACGTAGCAATGCCCCTCCACCGCTTTGCGCTCGCGTGTCACGTCGGGTTGATCCTGTTGCTCGCAACGGCAGCGTTGGCGGGCGGCATCACGCCCGCGTCGCTGTGCGTTGCTGCCGCGATCGTCGCACCGTTGCTGATCACTCTCCGTGGGCTTTTGACGCGCCGGGGCGGCGCCGAGCGTTGGCTCACGGTGCTGCTCGTGCCCTACGCCGGCGCACTGAGCGTCGAAGTGGTCGCGCGGGCCGGCGCCGCGGCACTGCTGAGCGCCGCGCTCCTGATCGCTGTGCTCGAGCTCGGCGTTCTGCTCGCGCTCATTCGCTCGAGCCGCCCGTCAGCCGTTCGCGAATGAACGGAATCGTAAGCCGACGCTGCTCGACCAACGAGTCGCGATCGAGCCGATCGAGCCAGGCGGTCAGTGCCCGCATGTCGCGGTCGACGCGCCGCAGCAGATAGTCCGCGGCAGCTGGGTCGAGCTCGAGCCCGCGCGCTTCGGCGTGCAAGCGCACCGCGAGCGCGCGCTCGCGATCGCCGAGGGCCTTTAGCCGATAGGTGACGGCGCCTGCCGCACGCGAGCGCAAGTCGGCAAGCTCGAACCCCGCCGCAGCCGGACTCACTGCCGCCGCAAGTAACAAGCCACCGCGACGCGCGAGAAATTCGTTCAGGATGCCGAACAGCGGCGTTTCCCAATTGGCCTGGCCGGCAACCGTATCGATATCGTCGAGCGCAAGCAGGTCGAGGCTCTCGAGGCCGGCAAGGAGTTCAGGCTGCGCGCTGCCGAGCGCAACGTACATCGCCCGCAAGCCTTCCGCCGTCGCTACGCGACAGGCCGCTTGCAGCAGGTGCGACTTGCCGCAACCGCCTGCACCCCAAAGCCACAACGTCTCGCCCGCCCCGCCCGCTACCGCGCGCACGTGCTGCACCGCCGCCTCATTGTCCCCCGCGACAAACGTCGCGAGGCTGGCGTGATCGGCCAAGGTCAAGGCCAGGGGCAACTGCGCCACGAAGGGAGCTCCGACTAAGCGGCCTGATGCGCCACGCGCCACGCGCGCGTGCTCCACCGCAGCACGTAACTCAGCCCGCTCACGAGACTCGTGAACACGACCGCGGCGCCGAGCAACAGCAGAGCAGAAGGCGACGGCCAGCCATATGCCGCGAACGTCAGAGTGAGGATACCGAACGCGAGCTGGCACGCCGTATTCAGCTTGCTGATCACCGCCGGCTCACCTTGTAGCGGCGCGATGAACAACTGATAGCAGATCGCACCCGCGACTATCACGATGTCTCGACCGACGACGATCGCGACGACACCGCGCGGCATGGCGCCGACGTACGCGAGCGCCACGAACGTGCTGACCAGCAGCAGCTTGTCAGCGGCCGGATCCAAAAGACCGCCGAGCCGCGTGCGCCAATCGAACCGCTTCGCAAGAAACCCGTCGAGGCCATCGGACACTCCCGCGACCACGATCAACATGAGAGCAGTGGCATAGCGCCCGTCGATGATCGCCGCCACCAGCGGTGCAACCAGCAAGATCCGCAGGATGCAGATGGCGTTCGGCAGGAAGCTCAAGCTCACGGACCAGCCCCGTTGCGAGCGATCTCGAACACGAGGGCGCCAGCAGACCGGTCGCCAGCGGCCGGTTTGAGCACGCCACCGAGCGCGAGGATCCGCCCGAGCACGCCGGCATCGCCGCGGGCGGTCACGCGCAGATTCAGCACGCCGTTGTCGAAACTGTCGACATCGACCGACTGCAGCGCGCTCTGCTGTTCCAGGTAGCTCACGACACGGCCATAGTCCGCCGAGCTCTGGACGTTCAGCACGGTGATCGCCGCGGCACCGCCGCCCCCCACCGTCGCGAACTGCGACGCGAACCGATCACCGGCCGCATCGAGGCCGTCCCGCAACCCGAGACCCTGGAGCGCCTGCCGCTCCGCTCCGGTGACCAGCAGCCACTCGATCTCGTTGCCGATCACACCCGGCCGTACGCGGCCGATCAGCACCGCATCCGCGCGATAGCGCGCCGACGCGGCGGCGACGCGATCCTCGAAGCCGCCCCAAACATCGGCGAACGTGACCGCGTTGAGATCCTGCAGGTCGAGCAGCGGCAACGTGACCGGCAAACCGCGCTCGTCCGCCACCGCGAGCAACTCCTTGCGCAAGGCCACGAGCCGCTCGGTCATCCCCGGAGGTGCCAGCTCGATCCCAAGCTGCGGTGTGTCATTGGCGCCGAGCAGTGCGCGGCCGCCGGCGCCGTCGTCAACCGCAATCCAGATCAGCGTCAATGGCCGTTCGGGCCCCCAAACCGGCTTCTGTAGCGCGGCGAGGGCCTGATCGACCTGGGTCGCGATGAACCCGACCTGAGCTTGCCCCTGCCGATCGAGACCGTACGAAGCCAGGTACTTGCCGGCATCGGAAAGCATGGTCTGCAGCGCGGGGTCGAAGGGCGCGTTGCGATCGCCCGTGACGCGAATCAGTAGGCGCCCCATGGCAGCCTTGATCGCAGCCCCCCGTTGATCCGGCGCCGCGGCGTCCGGGACCACGCTCACTCGGTACAGGTTCGGCACAGTCACAGCAATGCCTTCCTGCGCGCACAGCGAGCCCACGAGCACGGCGGTAGCCGTCATGCCACGCAACAGGGCCAGCAACCTAGACTCCATAGAAAGCATCCCTGTCCACGACGGAACGACGTCGCTTATTATAGCCACCAACCTCTTTCCCATTTTTTATTCGTCCGGAGCCCCATCGATGGCATCCACTGGACCCTTCACTTACAAAGACGCGGGCGTCGACATCGACGCTGGCGACGAGCTCGTCGAGCGGATCAAGCCGGCGGTCAAACGCACAGTTCGCCCGGAGGTCATCGGTGGCCTGGGCGGCTTCGGCGGCCTGTTCCGTGTGCCGACCGGCTACCGCGAACCCGTGCTGGTCTCTGGCACTGACGGAGTAGGCACGAAACTCAAGCTCGCGATCGATCACGACGCGCACGACGAAGTGGGCATCGACCTCGTGGCCATGTGTGCGAACGATGTCGTCGTCGTCGGCGCAGAACCGCTGTTCTTCCTCGATTACTTCTCGACGCCGCGCCTCGACGTCGACGTCGCGGCGCGAGTGATCGCGGGTATCGCGCACGGCTGCGAGATCGCCGGCGCCACACTGATCGGCGGCGAAACGGCCGAGCACCCCGGCATGCACACGCCGGGCGAATACGACTTGGCTGGGTTCTGTGTCGGCATCGTCGAGCGGGACAAGATCATCGATGGCTCGAACATCGTCGCCGGCGACACGGTGATCGGCATCGGCTCCTCGGGGTTGCACTCGAACGGTTTCTCGCTGATCCGGCACATCCTCAAGAGCCGACCGAACGCGGCGCGTGAGACGCTCGAAGGCCGGCCGCTGATCGAACACTTGCTGACGCCGACGAAGATCTACGCACGCCCCGTGCTGCGTCTCGCAAAGAATGTCGCGGTCAAAGGCTTCGCACACATCACGGGCGGCGGCCTGCTCGAGAACATTCCGCGCGTGCTGCCTGCCGGGCTTGGGGTGGAGCTCAAAGCAGGCTCGTGGACCGCTCCGGCCGTTTACGGCTGGCTCGAGTCCGTGGGCGTCGCGCCGCGCGAAATGCACCGCACCTTCAACTGTGGCGTCGGCATGATCGCCGTCGTTGCTCCGGCGGACGCAGCCGCCGCGCTGGCCGAGCTCACCGCCGCAGGCGAACGAGCCACCGTCATCGGCGTTGTAGTTCCAGACGCCGAGCAGCTGGTGACGATCGTTTGAGCCGCGCCGCGCCGCGCGTCGCGGTCCTGATTTCTGGCGAGGGCAGCAACCTCCAGGCGCTGCTCGATGCGGCAAGTGCGGGCACGCTCGGCGCCGAAATCGCGGTAGTCGTCAGCAACCGCGCCGCGGCGCGTGGTTTGGTTCGTGCGCGTGACGCGGGTGTCGCGGCGCGGCACCTCGGCGGCAAGGACATCTCCCGGGAAGCGTACGACGACGCGCTAGCCTCGTTGCTCGCTGAGTACTCTCCGGATCTTCTGGTCTTGGCCGGGTTCATGCGGATCTTCTCCGCCAGCTTCATCGCTCGCTTTGCGGGCCGAATCTTGAACATCCATCCGTCCCTGCTGCCGGCCTATCCAGGGCTCGACACTCATCGCCGCGCGCTCGACGCCGGCGAACACTGGCACGGCGCCACCGTACATTTCGTTACAGTTGAGCTCGACGCCGGTCCCGCGGCCCTGCAGTACCGGCTCCGGGTTCGCGCTGGCGACACGGTCGAGTCGCTGACTGCTCGCGTGCATGTCGGCGAGCACTTAATCCTCCCTCGCGCTGTCGAATGGTTCGTTGGCGGTCGCTTGCGACTGGAAAATGACTCGGTCATGCTTGATGGAAGGCGTTTGTCGCAGCCCGTGATCATGGAGGAATGAATCGTGACAATGCGTGTCGTCTCGTCGCTGCTGCTCGTCGGACTCTGGTTGCCTGCGCTTGCTGCCCGTGCCGCCGACGACGTCCAGACCTACACTGCCACCTACAACGCCGAAGCCAAAGGCAAGGAAATCGGCGACTCGACGTTCAGCGTCCGCTACATCCCCGATCGCATGGTCTACGAGTTCAAATCGGAGACGCACGCGAAAGGCATGGTGGTAAAACTCGCCGTCCCGAATCCGGTGATCCAGCGCAGCGAGTTCCGCGTAACCCCTACTGGTCTCCAGCCGCTCGAGTTCTGGTACGAGGACGGCAGCCGGAAGGGTGAAGGCAACATCCACATCGTGTTCGATTGGGATCGCAAAGTGGCGACCACCAGCAGCAAGAAGGGGCGCAAGGAGTTCGCGATCCAGCCAGGCGCCGTCGACGCCGGCACACTGCAGGTTGCGTTGATGCACGACCTCGCGACAACCGGCAAACCAGGGCACTATCTGCTGACGGACGAAGACTCCGTCACGGAGTACGTCTATCAGGACCAGGGCGATGCGCAGACCGCGACGGGCGTGGGCAAGCTCAAGACCCACGCATACAACCAGCAGCGCCAAGGGTCGAATCGAGTCAACTGGATTTGGACGCTGCCGGACATGAAGTTCTTGCCCGCGCGAATCGAGCAGAAGAAGGACGGCGAGGTCAATTCGGCGTTCACGCTGAAAAACGTGACCGGTATTCCGAAGTAGCAATCCCCTTCAGGTGCGCGGCAAGGTCACGCCGCGCTGGCCCTGATATTTCCCGCCACGATCCTTGTAGCTCGTCTCGCACACATCGTCGGACTCGAGAAACACCATCTGCGCGATGCCTTCGTTCGCGTAGATCTTCGCCGGCAGCGATGTGGTGTTCGAGAACTCGAGCGTCACGTGCCCTTCCCACTCCGGCTCGAGCGGCGTGACGTTCACGATGATGCCGCAACGCGCATATGTCGACTTGCCGAGGCAGATCGTCAGCACGCTACGTGGAATCCGGAAAAACTCCACGGTGCGCGCCAACGCGAATGAGTTCGGCGGGATGATGCACACCTTCCCCGACATATCGACGAAGCTCGACTCATCGAACTTCTTCGGATCGACGATCGCGGAGTTGATGTTAGTAAACACCTTGAACTCCGGCGCACAGCGAACGTCGTAGCCGTAGCTCGACGTGCCGAACGAGATCACGCGCTCGCCATCCACGTGGCGAATCTGATCCGGCTCGAACGGCTCGATCATGCCTTGCTCTTTCGCCATGCGCCGGATCCAACGATCGGACTTCACGCTCATCAGTCTTCCTCGACGGTGATATTCGGAAATAGCCGGCTGTAGTCCTTCGTGCGGGCGGCGAGCTCGCCCACAGCACGCAGTGCCGCGTCCGTGAACGCTCGCGCGAGAGGGCCGGTCGGGTCAGCGGCAACCGTTGGCTTGCCCTGATCCGTCTCTTCGCGAATCTGCCGGTCGAGCGGCAACGATCCAAGCACCGGCACGCCGTACTGGCTCGCCAGATCGGATCCGCCATGCTCGCCGAAAATGTGTTCTTCGTGCCCGCACCGGGAGCAGATGTGCAGGCTCATGTTTTCCACGACACCGAGCACCGGCACGTGGACCTTCTGGAACATCTCGAGCCCCTTGCGGGCGTCGGCCAGCGCGATGTCCTGGGGCGTCGTTACGATCACAGCGCCGCTGACCGGCACTCGCTGAGCCAGCGTCAATTGGATATCGCCGGTGCCGGGCGGCATGTCGACGACCAGGTAATCGAGATCGCCCCAACGGGTCTGCATCAGGAGCTGGTTCAGCGCGGAGGTGACCATGGGACCGCGCCAGGCCATGGGTTGCTGATCGTCGACGAGAAAGCCGATCGACATGACCTCGATACCATGCGCGACGAGCGGCTCCAAAAGCTTGCCGTCGCGCGTTTCCGGGCGTCGCCCGAGCAATCCCAGCATGCGCGGCTGGCTCGGACCGTAGATGTCGGCGTCGAGCAACCCTACGCGCGCACCTTCCCCGGCTAACGCCAGCGCGAAATTCACGGCGACGGTCGACTTGCCGACGCCGCCTTTGCCAGAAGCAACGGCCAACAGATTCTTGACGCCCGGCAGAGGCTTCAACCCATGCTGGACGGAGTGGGCCACGATTTCGCTCGTAACCGTGAACTCGATGCGCCCCACCCCCGCTAGCGCGGCGCAATGCACGCGGAGCGCTTCGATCAGGCGGTCGCCGGCACGGGCGGCCGGGAAACCGCAACGGACGGCCACCTGCCAACCGCCGGAACCGGCTGTCACAGCAAGCGTCGTTCCGGCGGTGCCCAAAGCGCGGCCGGTCTGGGGCACGACGAAGGTTGCGAGATGTCGCTCGAGGGCTTCTTGGCCGGTTTGTGTCATAGCGGAGGGCGCCGGAAAGGGCCGCGATTGTAACCTAATGCTGGAGCCCTGCCCGCCTCGCGAAAACGCTCGAGCGAGCGCTCCAAACCTGTGATCTACGTTACGTTTCCACGAAATCGGTGTGGCATAATTTCGAGCTACAGGTACCCATTATGTTCGATCCCCGGTCACGGGTGTTTGGGACCTCGGGGGGGGGCGAAGGGTCACTCTTTGCATTCGAGGGACGGAGCTCGGTTAGGTGATGCGCTAGGCCGATGAACTTTCTAACCGCACTACAGGCCGATCGGCTCATCTCGCAGATTCGTGAGGAAGCCGACCCGACGTCGATCAACGCGAAGAAGGCATTCGCGAAGCTCGGCAAACTTGGCAACAGTGCGATCCCCAAAATCCTCGAAGCACTCGCTTCAGCGGACAAACGTCAGACCGTCGAGTACGTGGAGCTTTTGAGCAGCCTGATCACGGACAAGACGCTACCTCTAATCACGCGCGGCCTGGCCGACGGCGACCCCCGCACCGTTTCTGGGACCGCCTGGGCGCTATCGAGCAACAAACGCTACAACGTGAATCGCCTCGTCGACCTGCTCGGCGAGGACGACGTGTCAAAGCCCGCCGTGATCGAGGTACTGACGGCACACAAGGATCGCCTGAACGTACGCCAGCTGCTAGGCCAGATCTATTTCCTCCAGCCCAGCGAGAAAGCTGCGGTCTTCAAGCTCATCGACGACGTCGCGAACGAGGAAATGATTCCGGATCTGCTAACGCGCATGGACGGCAAGGATCCGCTGGTCAAGATGCACCTGATCAACGTGATCGCACGGTTCGACCGGCCCGACGTGAACAAGGCGCTCCAGGAGCAGCTGCGCGACGCGAACAAGCTCGTACGACAAGCGGCGCTCGTCGGCATCTCGCGGTCGAAGACCAAGGTCGACGTGCAGCTCATCGCGAATCTGCTGCTCGACGCGGACCTCGATGTGATGAACAAGGCTGTCGACGTCATCGTGCAGCTGAATCATCCCGAAACGGCTAAGTACCTATTCCCCGCGCTGAAATCGGAAAATGAGTTCAGCCGTCGCGCGGCCGTCGAGATCTTGAACGCGATCGGCACCACGCACAGCGTGAAGTCTTTGCTCGAAGCCGTCGCAGACGAAGACTGGTGGGTGCGCTCGCGCGCGTCCGACGCATTAGCACGAATCGGCGGGCCCCGCGTCGTCGACGCCGTGCTCGACCTGATACGCGACAAGGATGAGAACCTCCGCCGCGCCGCCATCGAGATTCTGGTTGTATGCCGCGACAAACGCGCCGTCGACAAGCTTATCGAGGCGTTGCGCGACAAAGACTGGTGGGTCAGCGAGCGCGCCGCGGACGCACTGGCGGAGCTCGGCGATGCAAAAGCGCTGCCCGCGCTATTCGAAATGGTCGCCAAGAACAACCGCTCGCTGCCAGTCGCGCTGAATGCCATCGGCAAGCTCGGCAGCTACAAGGTTCTCGACAAAGTCCTGCCCTTTCTGCAGCGCACCGAGAAAGAGGTGCGGATCTCTGCGATCAATGCGGTCGCGCATCTTGCGGGCGAGCAGCAGGCCGAGGCCGTTCGCCCCTACATTCAGCAGGCCGCCCAGGGCGGTGACGAGACCGTGCTGAAAGCCGCTAACAAGGCGCTGCAGAAGATCGATGGCAAGCTCTCACCGAGCGGCCGCTTCATCGGCACTGGAACGCTGAGTGCCGGCACCATCGCAAGCTCGATGACTCCGCCACCGATGGCGACCACGAACAGCCGCGCGATGCCCCCGCCTGCCGCACGGACCTCGCCGCCCATGTCCTCGACGTCGACCGCACGCACTCTGCTGGTCGAAGGCCCGGACGACGCCGAGCCCACACCACCGCCGCCTGAAGCGCCATCGTTCGACTTGAGCGCATTGCAGGCAGGAGACATGATCGAGGGTCGCTACAAGTACATCCAGAAAATCGGCAAGGGCGCGTTCGGCACCGTAGTGCTCGTCGAGGATACGGTTGTCGAAGAGCGCCTGATCCTGAAGTTCTTGAACGCGAACGTTTCCTCGGACGAAGAGATGCTGAAACGCTTCGTGCACGAGCTTCGATACTCGCGCCGAATCACGCACAAGAACGTCATCCGCATTTACGACTTCCTGTACATCGGCGGTGTTTACGCCATCTCGATGGAATACTTTCCGTCACACACGCTGGGTACCGAGATTGCGAACGAGAAACCGATGAGGCCGAAGAAGGCGGTTGCCTACTCGGTGGATATCTGCACCGGCATGAGTGTCGCGCACCAGCAAGGCATCATCCACCGCGACTTGAAGCCGGCGAACATCCTGATCAATGACGGTGGGCTCGTAAAGATCGTAGACTTCGGCGTCGCGGCGGCCGCAAAGAGCGGCGACACACAGCTGACGAAGACCGGTTACGTGATCGGCTCGCC
>PMCP01000092.1:0-6792 GCA_003155415.1 Gammaproteobacteria bacterium
GCGCAAATGCTCGAAGCCGGCGGTTTGCCGGACGCGGTGTTCGCGTGCGTCGGCGGCGGCTCGAATGCGATCGGCATGTTTCACGGCTTTCTCGCCGACCGCAGCGTGAAGATCTACGGAGTGGAGGCCGGCGGGCGCGGGCCTGCGCTCGGCGAGCACGCGGCGACGCTATCGCACGGCAAGCCTGGTGTGCTGCACGGCACCTACACGATGTTGCTGTACGACAAGGACGGCCAGATCCAGGAGACGCATTCGATCTCGGCCGGCCTCGATTACCCCGGCGTGGGGCCCGAGCACGCATTGCTGCAATCGATCGGACGCGTGGAATACATCACGGCCGGCGACACCGAGACGCTGGCGGCGCTCGAGGAGCTGTGTGCGAACGAAGGCATTCTGCCTGCGCTCGAGAGCTCGCACGCACTCGCCGGCGCAAAGCGCTGGGCCGCACAAAATCGCGGCTCGCGCGTGTTGATCGGGCTTTCCGGTCGTGGCGACAAAGACATGCCGATCCTCGCGCAGTACGCCTTACCGGAAGCGAGGAACCAGCATGCTGCCGCGTGACCGGCTTCGGACTGCGCTCACACGTGACGTGAAAGCGGGCGCGGCGCCGGCGCTCGTTGCGTTCCTCACCGCCGGCTATCCCGAGCCGCGTGAGTTCCTGACGACGCTGCGCGCGGTGGCAGGCGCGGCCGACGCGGTCGAGATCGGCGTGCCATTCTCCGATCCCATGGCCGATGGCGTCACGATCCAGCGCTCGAGCCAGCACGCGATCGAGAAAGGCGTGAGCCTCACGTGGATCCTGGACGAGCTTGCTCGCCGCGACTTCGAGTTGCCCGCACCCGTGCTGCTCATGAGCTACCTGAACCCGGTGCTCGCGTATGGCTATACCGCGCTCGCGGAGCGCGCGGCCAAGGTCGGCGTCAGCGGCTTCCTCGTGCTCGACCTGCCCTACGAGGAGAGCGCGCCGTTCGCGGCGGCACTGAACGCACACGGCTTGGCGCTCGTGCAGCTCGTGACCCCCGTGACGCCGCCCGAGCGCCTGGCGCGTGTGTGCGGCGCGAGCCAGGGGTTCGTGTATGCCACCACGCGGCTAGGCATCACCGGCGGGGAATCGACGCTGCCGCCCGATACGGCCAAGTACCTCGCGGCCGTCAAAGCCGCGTCGCCACTGCCCGTGTGCGCGGGTTTCGGCGTGCGCCGCGCGGATCAGGTCAGGACCTTCGGCAAGCACGCGGATGGGGTGGTCGTGGGGTCCGCGCTCGTCGAAGTGCTGGAACGCGGCGAAGATCCGGCGCAGTTCCTCAAAGCATTGCGAGCGTAAGGTCCCACCGGTAACCATCATGAAGCGAGTGTGGAGCGGCAGCCCGCTGCACGACACGGCCCATCTGCAAAACCTGCTCGAGCAGGCCGGCATCGGCTGCTTCATCAAACACCGCGAGCTCGCGTCCGCGATGGGCGACCTGCCGTTCCTCGAATGCTCGCCGGAGCTCTGGGTGCTCCGAGACGAGCAGTCCCTGCGTGCGACGGCCGTGATCCGCGAGGCATTGCGGCCGGATACCGACGCGCCCGCCGCGCATTGGCACTGCAACGAATGCGGCGAAGACAACGAAGCGCAGTTCGCCGTGTGCTGGCGCTGCGGCCAACGCGACCCCGCGACGCCGGAGTGATTTGAAGTGCTGCGCTGGCTCGAATCGTCGCTCGTCACGCTTGCCGGCTTCACCGCAGCGCTCGGGCTGCTACCTCTAGGCGCACGGCTCTGGTGGGTGTTCGATCTCACGACGAATTTCCGGCTCCAGTATCTTGGCGTGGCGGGCGTGCTGCTCGTGCTGCTTGCGCTCGGGCGGAAGTGGCTACCCGCGGCAGCATTGCTGGTGGTCGCCGCATTGAATGCGTGGCCCGTGCTCCCTTACGTGCCGCGACTCGCGCGGGCACCCGCCGCCCCGCCCGTGACCGCCGCGCATCTGAAAGTGCTCACCGTGAACGTGTCGTTTTGGCGGTTCTCGGGGCGTCGTTTCCGCGAGATCGTGGCGGAAGCGGCGCCCGACGTGCTGCTCGTCGTCGAGTTCACACCGCAGGCGGAGCAAGCGCTGGCGGAGCTCGACAAGATGTTCCCGCTGCAACTCAAAGCGCCCGCCGAAGGGCCGTACGGCATCGCGCTCTGGTCCCGGTTCCCGCTGCAAAGCGCGTTCACGTTTCCGCTCGGCCCCGTGCCCGCCGTCGAAGCGCGAGTAGAGACGCCGGCCGGCGCGTTCACGCTGCTCGGCGCACACCTGGTTTCGCCTACGCTGCCGCGGCGCGCCGAGCAGCGCAACGAAGGGCTCGAGCTGCTGGCGGAGCGCCGCGCGGCGCTTGCGGGGCCGGTCATCATCGCCGGCGATTTCAACGTGACTCCGTACTCGCCTTACTACAGCGACTGGCTCGCGACCACGGGGCTCACCGACTCGCGCTATGGCCGCACGCTGAGCACGAGCTGGCCCGCGGTCTTGCCAATTCTCGGCATTCCCATCGATCATGTTGCCGTGAGCAACGAGTTCGTGATTCTCGCGCATCATCGGTTGCCGGCTTTCGGTTCCGACCACTGGGGCATCATGGCCGAACTCGCGTTGCAACCGGTAAGCCCATCGCCATGACGCAACCGACGGCCTGCGTACTGATCATCGGCAACGAGATCCTGTCCGGCAAAACGCAGGACACGAACCTGCAATTCCTTGGCTTCGAGCTCTCGAAGCTCGGCATCCGGCTTGCGGAGGGCCGCGTGGTGCGCGACGAGCCCGACGCTATCATTCGTCACGTCAACGAGTGCCGCGCGGCATTCACGTACGTCTTCACGACGGGCGGCATCGGTCCCACTCACGACGACATCACGACGGAGTGCATCGCTCGGGCATTCGGCGTGCCTGTCGTGCTGAACGACACCATCGTCGAAATCATGAAGCGCAGCGGCCGGCCTCTGAACGAGGCGCGCCTGAAAATGGCGCGCATTCCGCAGGGCGCGGAGATTGTCGAAAACACCGTGAGCCTGCCGGGCTTCCGGATCGAGAACGTGTTCGTGTTCGCGGGCATTCCGAGCATTGCGCGCGCGATGTTCGTCGGCGCGGTGCCGATGCTGCTGCAAGGCACGCCGATTCTCTCGGCCAGTGTCGATGCCTACTTACGCGAAGGCGACTTCGCCGAGGCGCTGGAACAAATCCAGCAGAAGCACGCCGACGTCGAGATCGGCAGCTATCCGTTCAACCGCGACGGCAAGCTCGGTGCAACGCTCGTCGCGCGCGGCACGGACCGCGCACTGCTCGGCAGCGTGATCAGCGAGATCGTCGCGGTCATCACCGCGCTCGGCGGCGAGACGAAGCTGAATTGAGGCTAATTGCGCCGCGACGCGGACGCGAGCACCACGAGCCCGATCGCCGCACCTACCCAGCCGAGCCACGTCGGCTGGCCAAGCCCTGTCCACAGCACGCCGGCGACCAGCAGCATGCCGCCGAGCACGAGCTGCTCGAGCCGTGTCGCGCGGCGGCGATCTCCGCGCGTGCGCGCCGTACCGGCCTGCCTGCGTTGCTCCGCCGCAGTGTCGGCATCCATCTTGCGCACCGCGCGGTGCAGCATTCGGGGCAGCATGGCGATGTCTTCGCTGATCTCGGGCCACGCGGCGATCAGCTGCTTCAGCTGCGTGCGCGGGTCGCGCCGCTCGCGCATCCATTCCTCTAGCACGGGCTTCGCGGTTTTCCAGAGATCGAGCTCGGGATACAGCTGCCGGCCGAGCCCCTCGATGGCGAGCAATGTCTTTTGCAGCAGCACGAGCTGCGGCTGCACTTCCATGTTGAACTGGCGCGCGGTCTGGAACAGCCGCAGCAGCACGAGGCCAAACGAGATGTCCTTCAGCGGTTTGTTGAAGATCGGCTCGCACACGGCGCGCATGGCGGCCTCGAGCTCATCCACGCGGGTTCCCGCCGGTACCCAGCTCGAATCGACGTGCAGTGTGGCGACACGGCGGTAGTCGCGGCGGAAGAACGCGAGGAAATTCTCGGCGAGATAGTGCTGGTCGCGTACATCCAGCGTGCCGACGATGCCGAAGTCCACGGCCACGTAGACCGGCCGCTCGGGCGTCGTCACGTCGACGAAGATGTTGCCGGGGTGCATGTCGGCGTGGAAGAAGTTGTGACGGAACACCTGCGTGAAGAAGATCTCGACGCCGTTCTCCGCCAGCCGTTTGATGTCCGTGCCCGCTGCCTTCAGCTCCTCGATGTGGTCGACGCGGATGCCGAAGATGCGCTCCATCGTCAGCACGTTCGGCCGGCACCAGTCCCAGTAGATGTCCGGCACGTACAGGAGCTCGGACCCTAAGAAGTTGCGCTTCAGCTGCGACGCGTTCGCCGCTTCGCGCATGAGATCGAGCTCGTTGGCGAGTGTCCGCTCGAACTCGGCCACCACTTCGATCGGATGCAGCCGCCGCGCTTCGGGCCAGTACGCTTCCGCGAGCGCGGCGATGGCGTACAACACTTCGATGTCGCGCTGGATCAGGCCGGCGACATTCGGCCGCAGCACTTTGACGACCACGGCCTTGCCGTCCGGCAGCCGCGCTGCATGCACCTGCGCGATCGACGCAGCGGCGAGCGGTGTTCGGTCGAACTCCGCGAACAGCTCGCTGACAGGCTTGCCGAAAGCAGCCTCGAGCGTGGCCACAGCGTGGTCACCGGGGAACGGCGGCACCTGGTCCTGAAGCTTCGCGAGCTCGAAGGCCACCTCGGCCGACAGCAGATCCGGCCGCACCGATAGCGCCTGACCGAACTTCACGAAGATGGGCCCGAGCTCCTCGAGCGCCTCCCGGATCCGTACGCCGAACTCTTCATTGCTGCGGCCGAACGGGAGCAGACGGCGTATCCACACGATGGGCCGGAAGAGATGCGTGCGCCAGACGATCTCGTCAAGCCCGTGGCGCGCGAGCACGCGCTGGATCGTGAGCAACCTCAGCAGCTGGCGCAGTCGGCGCACGGCGCTAGCTCACCGCCGCTCGAGCCGCGCAAGCCGCGCGGCCGTGCGTTCGACATCGTCGCGCAGGCGCTCGACGTCGGAGTAGAAAGCGTCGGCTTCGAGCGCGGCCGGCATCGCCCGGCTCTCCTCTTGCAGGTACTCCGTGGTGTTCATACGCAATGCGCCGGCCGCGCGCGTGAGCCATGCACCTGCACCGCGAGCCGCCTGCCCGAGCGCGTGCGCAGGAACGTCGCCGACCCACTTCGCCACCTCGTCCTCGATGTCGGGGCGCGCGAGCTTCAGGAGCTGCGAATAGCGCTCGGCCACCTGCAGGTCGCCGCTGAAGTTCGCTTGCGTTCGCTTCACGCTGCTCACGCCTTCGGCCCGAACGAGTTTCATGAGATCGAACGGCGTCGCGCGCAGCGTCGCCGTAGCACCTTCGGCGTCA
This sequence comes from Gammaproteobacteria bacterium, assembly GCA_003155415.1. GTDB lineage: Bacteria > Pseudomonadota > Gammaproteobacteria > Steroidobacterales > Rariloculaceae > FEN-1219. The sequence goes on from PMCP01000092.1 coordinate 5,417, forward strand.
GTGCCCACGCGCAAACGCTCGCCTTCGGCGTGCAGCACGGCGGTGATTCCGAGGCCATCCACGTGCACGGCGAAGCTCGTGCCGTTGAGGCGCTCGAGCAGCTCCATTGCAGCCGTCGATTCGAGCAGCAGGCGATTGAGCTCGCGCTCGACGAACGGCAGAAAGAGGACGGCGGCCGACATTCGCGCGCCTAGAGCCTAAAACCCTGGTGCACCGCGACGATGCCCGCAGTCAGGTTGAAATACTCGCAACGCTCGAAGCCGGCGCTCTGCATCATCGNNGCCAGAAGCTGCCCCAAACGCGGCAGCACTTGGAATGAATACGTGTCGTACAGAGGCGAGAGCACTCCCAGCCGAGGCCGCGAGAACTCGAGCACGAGCAACCGGCCGCCCGGTTTCAGCACGCGGTACAGCGAGCGCAGCGCCGCATCCTTGTCAGTGACGTTGCGTAAGCCGAAGCCGATGGTCACGCAGTGGAAGCTGCCGTCGGGGAAGGGCAGGTTCTCGGCGTCCGCAAGCACGTATTCCACGTTGCCCACGAGCCCTTCGTTCAGCAGACGGTCGCGGCCTTCGGCGAGCATCGCGGCGTTGATGTCGGTGACGACGACACGGCCGCTCTTGCCGACCTGACGCGCGAGCCCGGCGGCGAGATCGCCGCTCCCGGCCGCGACGTCGAGCGCCCGCTGGCCTGGCCGAAGCCCGGTCTTAGCAAGCGTGAAGCGCTTCCAGAGGCGATGCAGCCCGCCCGACATCACGTCGTTCATGAGGTCGTAGCGCGGAGCGACCGAGTCGAATACGCCGCGCACGCGGCTCTTTTTCTCGCCCCAGGGGACGCGCTCGTAGCCGAAATCGGCTTCGCGCGCGCCGTTGTTGTCGCTATCCGCCATGGCTGGAAGTATAGGCCAACGTCGCGCTCATTCCGCCCATTTGGGCTCGGGGTGGCGCGCCTTGCCGGCTTGCGTGAGACGCTCTAAGTAGCGCGCCCATTTGCGGTCACGCTCGCTCGACATTTCGTACAGGTACGCCCACGTGTAGAGCCCCGTGTTGTGGCCATCGTCGAACACGATGCGCACGGCGTAGAGGCCGATGGGCTCGATGCTCTTGATGCCCACCGTTTCCTTGTCGGTGACGAGGATGCCTTCGCCTGCCGCGTGGCCTTTGACCTCGGCCGACGGCGAATGCACGCGCAGGAATTCCGCGGAGAGGCGCGCGTTCATGCCATCGGCGAAGCGCACTTCGAGCTCACGCGAGCGCTTGTGATACTTGAGATCGGTCGGCGGCGGAATTTGTAGCTCGGTCATCGGCGTTGCGCTCCGGCTACAGAATGTAGCGGCTCAAATCCTCGTTCTGCACGAGCGTGCCCAGGTGCGCGTCCAC
>PMCP01000092.1:6820-17082 GCA_003155415.1 Gammaproteobacteria bacterium
CGATCATTGACCTGGAACGCAACCTCGGCGAGCCGGCGCACGCCGCTCGGCTCGAACGTGATGTCGAAGCGCTCGGTCGCGAGCAGGCTCTTGTACTGCTCCGTCAGGGATGCGGACGGTTCNNCGAATCGGGAAGCGGCCCTGCAGCTCAGGGATAAGGTCCGACGGCTTCGCGACACTGAACGCGCCAGATGCGATGAAGAGAATGTGGTCGGTGCGCACCATGCCGTATTTCGTGCTGACGGTGCTGCCTTCGACCAGCGGCAGCAGATCGCGTTGCACGCCTTCCCGCGACACGTCGGCGCCGTGCGCCTCCGCCCGCCGCGCAATCTTGTCGATCTCATCGATGAACACGATGCCGTGTTCCTCGACTGCACGCACGGCCTGCAGCTTCACGTCCTCTTGATTGATGAGCTTGCCGGCTTCGTCCTCCGTAAGCTGCTTCAGCGCATCCTTAACCTTAAGCTTTCGGCGCTTCGAGCGGCCTTCGCGCATGTTCTGAAACATGCCCTGGAGCTGCTGCGTCATCTCTTCCATGCCAGGTGGTGCCATGATCTCGACGCCGACCGTCTGGGCCACGACGTCCACTTCGACGTCGCGGTCGTCGAGCTCGCCTTCGCGCAGCATTTTGCGGAACCGCTGGCGCGTCTCGCGGCCCTCCTCGCCCACGCCCGGTAGCAGCGCGTCGAGCAACCGGTCTTCGGCCACGTCCGCGGCGCGCTCGGTGACGCGCGTCATGGCCTCTTCGCGTGTGAGCTTCAGTGCCATCTCGACGAGGTCGCGGATGATCGAATCCACGTCGCGGCCTACGTAACCGACCTCGGTGAACTTCGTGGCTTCGACTTTGATGAACGGCGCGTGCGCGAGNNCCGATCATGAGGATGTTCTTCGGCGTGATCTCGCCGCGCAGCGGCTCCTTCACCTGCGAGCGCCGCCAGCGGTTGCGCAACGCGATCGCAACGGCGCGCTTCGCATCGTGCTGGCCGATGATGTGCTTGTCGAGCTCTTCGACGATCTCGCGCGGTGTCATGGACATCGGGCTAGAGCTCTTCAACCGTGAGCGATGTGTTCGTGTAGATGCAGATCTTGCCCGCAATCGTGAGCGCTTTTTCAACAATGGCGCGAGCATCGAGCGCCGTGTTCTCGAGTAGCGCCTGAGCNNTCGCCCGTGCCGGACAGGAGAAGCGAGTTGTGCGCGTCGGCCACGATGAGCACGGCTTCGAGCCGGCGCAGCATGCGGTCCGTGCGCCAGTCCTTCGCGAGCTCGATCGCGGCACGCATCAAGTTGCCGTGCTTCGTGAGCTTGGCCTCGAAATATTCGAACAGTGCGAACGCGTCGGCCGCGCCGCCGGCGAAACCCGCCAGGACCTTACCGTCGGCGAGGCGCCGGACTTTGCGCGCGTTGCCCTTCATGACCTGAGTGCCGAGCGTGACCTGACCGTCGCCGCCGAGCGCGACGCGGCCGTTGCGGCGCACGCAAACGATGGTGGTGGCGTGGATTTTTTCCATGCGTATCGAACCTTAGAGTGCGGCGCACGTGGCGCCGCGGCGGCTCATTCCGAGCGGCGCCGGGCGCGTGGATGCGCCTGATCGTAGACCTGAGCCAGGTGCTGGAAATCGAGGTGCGTATAGATCTGCGTGGTCGACAGGCTCGCGTGGCCGAGCATTTCCTGAACGGCGCGCAGATCGCGGCTCGATTCCAGCACGTGGGTGGCAAATGAATGCCGCAGCATGTGCGGATGCACGCCCGTCGGCGAGCCCTGACGGCGAGCCCATTCGTTCACGCGGTGCTGCACGGTGCGCGGGCTCACGCGCGTGCCGCGTTGCGACAGGAACAGCGCGAGCTCGCCTGAACGCGCGAGCTCGGAGCGCACGGCGAGCCAATCCTTGAGCGCGGCGAGCGCCTGTTTGCCGACCGGCACGATGCGCGCCTTCGAGCCCTTGCCGACGACGCGCACGGTGCGATCCGCCGCATCGATGTCGCCGAGGTTCAGGCTCACGAGCTCCGCGAGCCGCAACCCGGACGAATAGAAGATCTCGAGCATCGCTCGATCGCGCAGCGTCAGCGGATCTTCACCACTGATCGCGAGCAGGCTCGCCACCTGATCCGCATCGAGCGTAGCGGGTAGACGACGCGGGGGTTTCGGCGCCTGCACGTGTACGCCCGCGTTCGCTTTCACGACGCCGATCTCGATCAGATAGTTCAGGAATGTGCGCACTGCCGACAGGCGGCGCGCGACACTGCGCGCGCCGAGCCCTTTGCGGTGACTCTCGGCCGCGAAGCGGCGCACGGCAAACGAATCGAGCGCGGACAGCTGCTCGATGTTTTCGCGCGCGCAGAAGCCGAGCAGCGCGTTCAAATCGCGCGTGTAGGCTGTCACCGTGTGCGGCGACAACCGCCGCTCCGTGGAAAGCCGCTTCAGGAACGCGGCCAGCTCTTGTTGCCCCACGCTATAGCTGCTCGCGCGACAGGCTAACGGCCAACAGCTCGCCGAGACGCGCGAGGAAATCCATGCGCTTGCCCGGGTGGAAGTGATCCGCGTCGCGGCTGCCGATGATGAGGAAACCGAGACTGGATTCGGCGCCGAGCGGCACGAACGCCGCCGAGCTCACGAGATCGGCGTCGCGATCGAATACGTTTTTCTGGCGATCGCGTAGCGGGCCACAGCGCGGTTTGGCGGCGCGCAGGAAGGCAGCGTACGGTCGCACGTCGGCGTCATCGAGCGGCAGGCGCTTCACGAAACCTTCGCGCGTCGCCGTGGCCGGCGCACTCGGGAACAGCACGAGCACCGCACGTTCGGCGCCAAAATCCTCGCGCAAGCTCGTCTCGAGTTGCTCGAGCCGCGCGGGTAGCGTCGGCGCGCCCATGAGTTTCAGTGATAACTGATGAATCTTCCCGACGAGCGCATCGTTTTGCTTGGCGACCGAGACGAGATCCTTGAACTGCCGCTCGAGCTGCGAATTGCGCGTGCGCAGCACGGCGACCTGGCGCTCGACGAGGGAAATGGCAGGGCCGCCCGTGCGATGCGGCAGCTTCAAGGACAACAACAACAACGGATGGCGCTCGAAGAACTCCGGCTGGCCCTTCAAGTACTCCGCAATCGAATCGTCCGCGAACGTGTCGCCCGGGGGTGTTCCGACTGCCGCGCCGACATGCTGTTGACTCATAGCTCGATGTATCCCTCGTACACGGCCGTTGTAGCACCAGTTTGCCACAGTGGCGAGCCCGGTCCAGGCCAACTGACCGTCAGCTCTCCGCCGGGCAAGCTCACGACGACATCCGGGCCCAGTTGGCCCCAGCGACGCCCGACAGCAACGGCCGCCGCCGCGCCCGTGCCACACGCGAGCGTCTCACCGGCGCCGCGTTCGTAGACTCTCAACCGAATGTGCCGCTCGCTCTCGACCTGCATGAACCCGACGTTGACGCTCTGCGGGAAGCTTGGGTGACGCTGAAACTCTGGGCCGAGCGTGCCGACGGGGGCCGTCTCGACCGACTCGACCGGAATCACGACGTGCGGATTGCCCATCGATACGGCGCCGAATTCGACCGTGTGGCCGCCCACGTCGAGCAGATAACCGTCGAGCTCTGCGGGAACCAGGAACGGCAGCGCTGTTGGCTCGAAGTCGGGCTCGCCGAGATCCACGCTCGCGCGGCCGGCCGCAAGCACCTTGGCCTCCACGGCGCCGGCCGGGCTCACGAGCGTGAGCTCGCTGCCAAACCGCGGCGCGAGCAACGACGCCACGCAGCGCACGCCGTTGCCACACTGCTGTACCTCGCCGCCGTCGGCATTGAAGACGCGGTACGCCACGTCGCCCGCCGCGGGCGGCTCGCTTTCTATGAGCATGAGCTGGTCGAAGCCGACGCCGCGGTGTCGGTCGCCCCAGCGGCGCACGAGCTCGGGCGTCAGCGGCGGCGCCCCTTTTGGCCATTCCACGACCATGACGTCGTTACCGAGGCCGTTCATCTTGGTGAACGCGAGCTTCATGGCGGTTGGCAATGCACTTGCGCGGAGATTAATGTCGCGGCCAGCTGCCGCATCGTATGCATGTGGGGGCGAATTCAGTCAGAGGCAAATTATAGTGGATTCCATCTGGTCGAAACCGCCCCGCGTATTCCGCGACCTGCGCGAGTTCCTGGCGCATCTCGAAACGCGCGGCGAACTGAAGACGATCACGGCGCCGGTGAGCCCCGTGCTCGAGATCACCGAGATCTCGCGGCGCGTGCTGGCCAGGCGCGGGCCGGCCCTGATGTTCACGAACGCGAGCCCGCGCGGCATCCGCGTGCTCGCCAACCTCTTTGGAACCGAGGACCGCGTGGCGGCCGCCATAGGCGCGGACAGCCGCGAAGCGCTGGCGGAGCTCGGCAAGTTGCTCGCCGCGCTGCGGGCGCCGCAACCGCCAAGGAGTATTGCGGAAGCCTGGCGCTCTCTTCCGCTCCTTAAAGAGATTCTGAACATGGCGCCGCGCAACGTTCGCAGCGCGGCGTGCCAGGAGGAAGTGATCGAAGGCGACGCCGTAGATCTTTCGGCGTGGCCCATCCAGACTTGTTGGCCCGAAGACGTGGCCCCGCTGATCACGTGGGGTCTCACGACGACGCGCGGACCGCTGCACGACCGGCAGAACCTTGGGATCTACCGCCAGCAAGTCATCGGCCGCAACCGCATCATCATGCGCTGGCTGCCGCACCGCGGCGGCGCGACGGACTTCCGCGCATTCCGCGAACGCCACCCGAGTGAGCGCTTTCCCGTGGCCGTGAGTCTCGGCGCTGACCCGGCCACGATCCTGGCCGCCGTCACACCCATTCCAAACACTCTGTCCGAGTACGCGTTCGCGGGCCTGTTGCGGGGCCAGCGCTCCGAGGTCGTGAAGTGCGTGGGCTCCGACCTCGTCGTGCCGGCCAACGCCGAGATCACGCTCGAAGGCTACATCGGGCCCGGCGACGAAGCGGCAGAGGGGCCGTTCGGCGACCACACGGGCTACTACAACGAGGTCGAGCGCTTCCCGGTCATGACGATCGAGCGCATCACGCACCGCAAGAACCCGATTTACCACACCACGTATACGGGGCGGCCGCCCGACGAGCCGGCGATCCTGGGGCTCGCCTTGAACGACGTGTTCGTGCCGATCTTGAAGACGCAGTTCCCGGAGATCGTCGATTTCTATCTGCCGAGCGAGGCGTGCTCGTATCGCGTCGCGGTCGTCAGCATCAAGAAGGAGTATCCGGGCCACGCGAAACGGCTGATGTTCGGCATCTGGTCGTACCTGCGACAGTTCATGTACACGAAGATCGTGATCGTCGTGGACGACGACATCGACCCGCGCAACTGGGCCGACGTGATCTGGGCCATCTCGACCCGCGTAGATCCACAGCGCGACAGCACGTTCGTCGAGCGCACGCCGATCGACTACCTCGACTTCGCGTCACCGGTCGCGGGGCTCGGCTCGAAGCTCGGCATCGATGCGACAACGAAGTGGCCGGGCGAGGTCGATCGTGTGTGGGGCCGTCCGATTTCCATGCGGCCCGATGTCGTCACGCGCGTCGATGAGTTGTGGACGCAACTCGGCCTTTGAGAGGCTCTGACGCGTTGGAGATTTGTCATAAGCCTGCTACCTTATGAGCATCCATCTCTCTAACGAATAACAACAAACCTCTTTCTCCCCGGAGAGCCCATGCGACACATCCTGGTGACCAACGCCAAAGGCGGCTGTGGCAAAAGCACGATCGCGACCAGCCTTGCGGCTTACTTCGCGTCCGAAGGCTATGCGACGGCGCTCGTCGACTACGATCCGCAAGCCTCGGCGCTGAGCTGGCTTGCGCAGAGGCCGGAAGATTACGCGCCGATCACGGGTGTACCGGGGTACGAAAGCGGGCTGAAGGGTGTGCCGCGGACGGCGGAATACGTCATCATCGACTCACCGGCCGGCACGCGCGGTAAGGAGCTGGCCGAGCTCGTGCGCAAGGCCGAGACTATTGTGGTCCCCGTCCTGCCCTCTCCGATCGACATCAAGGCCGCCGAGCGTTTCGTGGAGGAGCTGCTCGAGGTCGGCAAAGTGGCCGATAAGAAGGCCAAGGCCGCGTTGGTCGCGAACCGCGTGAAAGAGAACACCTTGATCTTCGAAGAGCTCGACGCCGTGCTGTCGCGCTTGAAGGTGCCGTACGTCGCGAGTTTTCGAGAAGCGCAGAACTATATTCGCGCGTATCAACGCGGGCTCGGCATTCACGAGCTGCCGCCCTATCTCGCGTGGCCCGACTGGGAACAGTGGGATCCGTTGATCGAGTGGCTCGACTCGCGCCGTTCGCAGCCGAAAGGCTAAAGCCTAGGACTGCTGCAGCCGTCGCCGGAGCTCGGCGACTTGCCGGCGGCTGACCGCCAACGGCTCAGGCTCGCCGCGTAAGCGCAGCGAGTAGTTGTCTTCGCCCACGCGCTCGAGAGCTTCAACGTGCGCAATCGCGACCAGCACGCTGCGGTGCGCGCGGACGAAGTCATGCGCGAACTCTTCCTCGAGCTGCTTCAACGGCTCGTCGAGCAAGTCCTCGCCGCCCGTGTGTCGCACGGTGACGTATTTCTGNNGTGCTCAACCGATTTAGCTGTGATGCGCTGAGGCGCGATGCGTGCTTCAGCGCTGCTTCGAGCCGTTCACGGCGAACGGGCTTCAGTAGATAACCCACGGCTTGCGCCTCGAACGCCTCGAGCGCGTACTCGTCGTACGCGGTCGTGAACACGACGGCCGGTGGGCTTTCGAGCGCGCCCAAATGCCGCGCGACTTCGATACCTGTCATGCCAGGCATCCGGATGTCGAGCAACACGACGGCGGGGTCCAGCTTGTGGATCAGCGCGAGCGCGTCCCGACCGTTCGCGCAGACCCCAGCCACGGCGCAGCCCGGCAGTTCGCTGACGAGCCGTTGCAGCCGCTCGCGGGCCGGCAGCTCGTCGTCGACGATCAGCACGTTCAACGCCGTGCTCATTCGGAGAACGGAAAGCGGACCGTGACGCGGTACTGCTCCGGCCGCTGCTCGACGGTCAGCGTACCGCGGGCGCCGTACGCGAGAGCCAGGCGCTGGCGGATATTGTCGAGGGCCAGCCGGTTGCCAGACCGTTCGCTCACCCCACCGTCGAGCGCTACGGGGTTCGTGACGACGAGCTCGATCTCGGCGTTCACGACGCGCCCCGCAACGGTCACCGTACCGCCCGTCGGCAGTGGCTCGATGCCGTGGTAGATGGCGTTCTCGAGCAGCGGCTGCACCGTAAGCCCGGGCACGAGCGCACGCATGGGCAGCTCCGCGACGTCCCATGTCACCTTGAGCCGATCGCCGAGACGCAGCGCTTCGATGCGTTGATAGATGCGCGTGAGCTCGAGCTCTTCTTTCAAGCGCAACGGACTGTGTGAATCACGTAGCGTGGCGCGGAACAGGTCCGCAAGGTCCTCCACTGCTTCCTCGGCGCGCGCGGGATCGCTGCGTGTGAGCGCGGCGATCGTATTCATGCTGTTGAACAGAAAATGCGGCCGAATGCGCGCTTGCAACGCCTGAATGCGCGAGCGCGCTTCGGCGTGCACATGCGTGTGCCACTGGTGCGTGACGAAGAAATAGCGCAGCAGCAACGCCGTGACGATCACACAGATGCCGATATTGCGCAGCAGAAACGGCCAGCTCGCGCCTGGTGCGAGCACGGTACCCACCGCCGTGCGGTCGAACCCGGTTTCGAACCACAGCGCGAGCTCGGAGATCACGGCGGTGTTCAGAGCCAGCAGCCCGAACACCACGAGCGAGCTGCGCGCGATCGTGAACCGTTTGAGCCAGCGTCGCGCGTAGCACAGCACCGCCGCGCTCGTGAGGGCGAGCCACTGCAGGAACATCGACACGCGCGCGAGCTCCGTCAGAAAGTCAGCGGTAGGGCGCGCGAGGCTCAGCGTGACGGCAAGAAGCTCCGCGACGAGCACCACGGCGAACACCATTCGCGTGGCGCAGAAATCTGGAATGAAGAAGTCGTCGTCGGACGCATCGAGCCGGCTCACGGCCGGCACTATGGCGACCGTGTCGGGCGGGGAAGTGTCGGGGGGAGGCGCTAGCGGCCGCAGCGCCGCGGCTGCGCGCTCAGCCGCACCAGTCTTTGACATCCTGCGCCGCCTTGGCTTTAGCTTCGGCGACCGCTTTGTCGTCGAGATACTCGCGCTCGCCCTTGTCGTTGGTCTTGAACAGGCGACGCGACACCTCGTAACGCTGCTCGCGCTCTTTCGCGATATCGCAGTTCTTCTGCCGCTTTTCGAGCAATTGGGCGGCAGTCGGCCCAGGGGGTAACGGAGCCGGCGGGGCCGCCGTTTCGGGCGCCGCCCCTGTAGGGCGAGGAGCGGCGGGGGCTTGAGCGCCGGGGCGGTTGCGCTGCGCGGGCGTACCCTGCGCAGCGGCGGTGCGCGGGCCTTGCGTCGTGGGGACGAATTCGGAGTTGTCACTCGTCGGACGGTCGCTGTAGGTGATGCTGCCGTCGGAATTCTTCGATCGATACACCTCGGCGCCGTGCGCCGCCGCGGTGAGCAACGCTATCAACACTAGGCACCGGGCTATCTGCACGTCAGTAATCTCCGCCGGACGACGACCTTCTCGCGCGAGTCTAGCAGCGCCTCGTTGGGCCCCGCGTGACTCATTTCCCCTTTTTGCACCCATAAATAGCTACGCCTGTGCAGGGCATTAAGTCAAATCTTAGGCTGCGCGCGGACCAGGCGATATGATCGAGTTTCTCGCCCGGTTCGCGAGAATCAAAGCTGGCCCAGTGCCTGCGGAGGACATGCAATGGACGATAACAAATCGACCCGTTTCAGCTTAGACGAGCTCGCTCGCCAGTTGGCCGCGTCGGTGCCGCAGAACCTCAGGGTGCTCGGCCAGGACCTGGAGCGTAACTTCAAGACGCTGCTGCAGTCGGGCATCGAGCGCATGGAGCTCGTGAGCCGTGAGGAGTTCGATTTACAGCGCGCCGTGCTCGAACGTACGCGCGGCAAGCTCGAGAGCATGGAGGCGCGCCTGGCCGACCTCGAGAAGGTCTTCTCGGCCAAGTCTTAGCCGGCGGCCGCGCCGCGCACCGGCGCGGTGGGCCTAGTGGCGCTCGCGAGCCTCTTGAGCCGCGGGCAGGCAGGGCTAGACGCCTATCTCGTCACCGTCGAGGTCCATCTCGCCGGCGGGCTGCCGGGTTTCGCCGTCACGGGTTTGCCAGCCGGCGCCGTTCGCGAGAGCAAGGACCGCGTGCGCGCCGCGCTCGCGAGCTGCGGCTACCCCGTTCCCGTCAGCCGCATCACGGCCCACTTGGGGCCAGCCGACATCCCGAAACAGGGCGGTCGTTTCGATCTGCCGATCGCGCTAGGCGTGATCATGGCCGACCGGCAGGCGCGATGGCGAACCGCCGCGATCGAGTTTTTGGGCGAACTCTCACTCAATGGCGATCTGCGCCCGATCATGGGCGCCCTGCCGGCCGTGCTCGCGGCGCAGAAGGCGGGTCGCGCGCTCGTGCTGCCGGCCGCCAACTCGGCCGAAGCGTCGCTCGTGACCGGTGCGGAGGTGTATGTCGCCGCCACGTTGACGGAAGTCGTCCAACACCTGGAGGGAGCGCAACCTCTGCCGCGCGTCACGGCACGAGTCGAGCCGTTTCACCTCGGCATTGCACCGGATTTAGGCGATGTCCGCGGCCAGGCGTTCGGCAAACGCGCGCTGACCGTAGCGGCCGCCGGCGGGCACAATTTGTTGATGATCGGCCCGCCCGGCAGCGGAAAGAGCATGCTGGCCGAGCGGCTCGCCGGTCTCCTGCCGCCGCTGCCTTACGCCGACATGCTGCGTGTCGCGAGCATTGCATCCGTAGCAGGCGAGCTCGCGGCGGCAGAACCGACGCTTTCCCCACCCTTTCGCNNGTGCTATTTCTCGACGAGCTGCCCGAGTTTTCGCGCACCGCCCTCGAAGCACTACGCGAGCCGCTCGAGAGTGGCGTAGCGCGGATCTCGCGCGTGCACGAGCAGCTTGCGTTTCCCGCGGAGTTTCAGCTCGTCGCCGCGATGAACCCATGTCCATGTGGCTTTCGAGGCGATGGAACGGATCGCTGCCACTGCTCGCCCGGCAGATTCGAGCAGTACGTAGGACGAATCTCGGGGCCGTTGCTCGACCGGTTCGACCTGCACATCGAGGTGCCCCGCGTGGCGTTCGCGGACATCGCGGAACCCTCAACCACCAGCGAGTCCGCGCAGGTACGCGAAGCCGTAACCACGGCACGCGCCGTTCAGCT
>PMCP01000092.1:17124-21936 GCA_003155415.1 Gammaproteobacteria bacterium
TCACGGCCGAGCATGTCGCAGAAGCACTACAGTTGCGTTGTCGGGACCGTCCCTGACCACGGCCGGGAGCCTGATCGACGACTACGGCGCGCGATCTGTCAGGTAGATGACACAACTCACGCTGTCGCGGATGCACCTCCGTCGTTAGGGGACTACTCTCGGAGCATGCCCAAACGCGGCTTCGACTTTCAGCTGCTCTTCGAAGAGTCGCCGGATGTGCTGCTGGTGCTGCTCCCCGACTCCCCGCGCTTCACTCAGATCGCCGCGACACGGGCGCGTCTGGCCGCCACTCAAACCACGCGGGAGCAGACGATCGGGCACGGGCTGTTCGAGCTCTTCCCCGACAACCCCGACGATCCGGCCGCGACGGGTGCGCGCAATCTGCGCGCTTCGCTCGAACGAGTGTTGAAGACACGCGCGGCTGACACGATGGCCGTGCAGAAGTACGACATCCGCGGCCCCGACGGAACCTTTCAGGTCAAGCACTGGAGCCCGAAGAACATCCCGGTTCTCTCGCCAAAGGGCGAAGTCATCTACATCTTCCACTGCGTCGAAGATGTCAGCGATCTCGTCCAGGCCAGTGAAGTGGGCGAGAAGTTGCGCGGCCGTACGCGTGACATGGAACGGGAGGTGGTCAAACGCAGTCAGGAGCTCGCGGCCGCGAATAATGACCTGCGGGACGCTAATGCAAAGCTCGGCCAGCTCGATGCTGCCAAGACCGCATTCTTCAGCAACGTGAGCCACGAATTCCGAACTCCGCTCACGCTCATGCTTGGCCCGCTCGAGGACGCTCTGGCGGACTCGACTGCCCCGCTTGTTCCCGCCCAGAGGACGCGGTTGGCATTGGCTCATGACAACGCATTGCGGCTGCTCAAGCTCGTCAACGCGTTGCTCGATTTCGCACGGATCGAAGCAGGCCGCGTGCGCGCGAGTTACGCGCCGGTCGATTTGGCTTCAGTCACGGCCGAGCTCGCAGGCATGTTCCGGTCGGCAACCGACGCAGCGGGACTTCGTCTGGTCATCGACTGCCCACCGCTCGGCGAGCCGGCGTGGATCGACCGGGAAATGTGGGAAAAGATCGTTCCCAATCTCGTCTCGAACGCCTTCAAGTTCACCATGACGGGCGAGATCGCGGTTCGCGTTCGCGCCGAGTCCGAACGGTTCGTGCTGGAGGTCGCCGATACCGGCGTCGGCATTCCGGAAGCCGAATTGCCGAAGATCTTCGATCGTTTTCACCGCGTCCCGGGCACGAAGGGCCGCACCCACGAGGGCAGCGGCATCGGCTTGTCGCTCGTGCGCGAGCTCGTCGAGCAGCACGGCGGCCACGTCAGCGCGACGAGCGCAGTCGGCAGCGGGACGACGTTCCGCGTAGAGATCCCGAAGGGATTCGCGCATTTGCCTGCCGACGCCGTCTCCCAGCAGCCAACCGAGGCGCGTGTCGGTCGTGACGCCGCAGCGCATGCCGTCGAGGCGGCGCGGTTGGCGCGCAGCACGCAACAGCCCTCGGCGCCGTCGGCAACACCGAGGGCGACACTGGCAGAGAACGAAGCTACGCGGCCGCGAGTTCTCGTCGTCGACGACAATGCGGACCTGCGCGAATACGTCGCCTCGTTGCTCGCGCCCACCTGCGACGTCGTGACGGCCGCCGATGGTCTGGTGGCACTGGCTGCGGCGCGCGCGAACCCGCCGGACATCGTGATCAGTGACGTCATGATGCCGAACCTGGACGGCCTTGGCCTGGTGCGCGAGCTACGCGCCGAGAAGAGCACCGCGTCGGTGCCTGTGATCCTGCTGTCCGCGCGCGCCGGCGAAGAGGCTGCGGTCGAAGGTCTCGGATCGGGCTCCGACGACTATCTCGCCAAACCCTTCTCGGCGCGNNCCGAGCTCGAACGCGCGAATCGCGAGCTCGAGGCGTTCAGCTACTCCGTATCGCACGATCTGCGCGCGCCGCTCCGGCGAATCCGCGGCTTCAGCAAGATACTTGGCGAAGACTACGGCGCCGCGCTCGACGCCGTCGGGCACAACCACCTCGACCACATCGTCAAAGGCGTCGAGGAGATGTCGGCGCTGATCGACGGATTGCTCGAGATGGGTCGTGTGACACGCGGGCCTCTGAACTTTGACACCGTCGATCTCTCCGAGCTTGCGACCAACGCCGTCGCCGACCTCAAGAAGATCGACCCTACGCGAGTCGTGACCGTCGACATTGCCGAAGGATTGACGGCTCGCGGCGACAGACGCTTGCTCAGCATCGTGCTCGTGAACCTGCTCGGCAATGCATGGAAATTCTCGGCGAAGACGGGAGCCGCACGCATAGAATTCGGCCGCCACGCCGCGCCGACCCCCACTTTCTTCGTGCGCGACAACGGCGCCGGCTTCGATATGAAGTATGCCGAGCAGTTGTTCGCGCCATTTCAACGCCTGCACGCTACGAGCGACTTCGAGGGCACTGGAGTGGGCTTGGCAACCGTGCAGCGTGCACTGGCCCGGCACAGCGGTCGGATCTGGGCCGAGGCAGCGATTGGCCAGGGCGCGACGTTCTTCTTCACCCTGCCCGAGACACCCGCGAGCACCGCGAGTTATTGAGCCGGAACGCTCCGGGGACCGGCTTCCGGATAGTAATAGTCGAGGCAGATGCCGCAGAGCGCGTGACTGGCGGCCGCGGGGGGCGTGTCGACCCACTCGGGCACCCAGTCCCAGCGCCTTGCCTCGCCTACCCTCTGAATGCGGCGGCAGTGGGCACATTGGCGGATCGTGCCCGTGTGATCTTGATACGCCTCGAGACTTGGCCCGTGCGGTGGTCGCGCCGCGATATCGCACGGCGCCTCGACCAAGAGCGAATTGACGATCAGCAGTCCCGCGGCATCCCGCAACGGATAGAGGTGCATTGCAAAGCGGCGAAACTGCCGTGCGCTGGAGCATTCGTAGGTGTGTGTTGCGGGACGAAGCGCGGGGTTGTGCGTGAGTGCGTCTGCGTACAGTTTTGCGTAAAACTCACTGAGCACCTGCGGGATCGCATCGAGAACGGAGCGGCCGACTCCCCAGTCATCGGCAATGGCGGGATGGCCGTCGTTCTGCTGGGAAAACGCGAACCATGAGGGACTCAGATAGGCGAGCGTGAGGTCAGGCCAAAGACCATAGACGGATCCACTGTGATCTTCGATCTCAACGAGACTGAAGTCGCGGAGCAACTCGGCGAATCCCGGGGCGCAGTTCAGAAGCGTTCTCCACTAAGGTCCTCGACCATGTTGCTGGATGAGTACGACGGGAGGAAGGGCGCAGATCTCGGGTGAGGCGAGCACCGCGAGTTATCGGGCGGCCTCGCCAAGTCGTTCGAGAGGCTAAATAAGCTGATTGGGAACGGCGAACCGTGAGTCCTTTCACATAAGGCCCCCTACGTTGCGCGTAGCCTCGATTTGGGCGAGATCGTACGAACTGGCCGCGTTCAGTTGCGTGCGCCGCACCGCTCGGCATCGTTCCTCCTTTCGCAGAGGATCTGCTCGCCATGATGCGTGTGCTCTTCGTAGACGACGACCCCAACATTCTGCAGGGTCTACAGCGCCTGCTCCGACCCATGCGCGGGGAATGGGAGATGTCGTTTGCGTTGGGCCCGCACGAAGCGCTGGTGCTGTTTGATCAAGCTCCGTTCGACGTCGTGGTCACCGATATGCGCATGCCCGACATGACGGGTGTCGAGTTGCTCGCCCGAATACGAGACGCACATCCTGCGGTCGCGAGGATCATATTGAGCGGCCAGTCGCAGTTGGCGTCTGCCGTGCACTCCGCCGGCGTGGCTCACCAATTCCTGGCAAAGCCGTGCGATGCGGACGCGTTGCGCGAAACGATCCTGCGCGTCCTCGCGCTGCGCAAGCTCTTGCACGATCCGAAACTCGCGCGTCTCGTCGCGGGAATCGGGAGCCTCCCGAGCCTGCCGGCAAGCTACGCCGCCATCAGCAAGGAACTCGCCGGCGAAGATCCGTCGCTGCAGCGCGTGGCCGAGATCATCTCCCACGACATTGCGATGTCGGCAAAAGTACTGCAGCTAGTGAACTCCGCGTTCTTCGGCCTCGCCCGGCGCGTGGAAACCATCGAACAAGCCGTCACGCTGCTTGGGACGGAGATCATCAAGTCGCTGGTCCTCTCGAACGCCGCGTTCTCGCAGTTCAAGCCCGTCAGCACACGCTTTTCGGCCGACCAGCTGTGGAACCATAGCCTGCTCGTGGGCGCGATTGCCGCGAAGATCGCCAGGGCCGAGGGCGCGGACAAATCAGTAGTCGGTGCGGCTCTGCAAGCCGGGATCCTTCACGATCTCGGCCAGCTGATTCTGGCGACTCATCTGCCGCAGCAGTTCGACGTCGCGCTGGAACGCAGTGCCGCGCGACACGTGCGGCTTTTCGAAACGGAGCGCGAGACCGTCGGAGCCACACACGCCCAGGTGGGTGCGTACTTGCTCGGGCTCTGGGGGCTACCGGACAGCACCGTCGAGGCCGTTGCGTTTCACCATGAGCCCGCGACGTGCACGCTGCGCGCTTTCGCGCCGCTCACGGCCGTTCACGCCGCCGATGCGTTGTTGCACTCGGCCATCGACGGTCCCGACTCGGTCGAGGGGCAGCTCGACGCCGAATTCCTGGCGAAGGCGAACTGCTCGGAACGANNTACTGTTCGTCGACGACGAGCCCAATGTGTTGTCTGCCATGCAGCGCACGTTGCGGGGTCACTTCGAAGTTGAAACGTGCCAGGACGCGACCCGGGCGGTGAGCTTGCTTCGCGCACAGACGCCGTTCGCCGTCGTCGTCTCGGACATGCGGATGC
>PMCP01000114.1 GCA_003155415.1 Gammaproteobacteria bacterium
GCGCCGGCGGTGCTCGCCGGGAAGCCGAACAGCTGCTTGAGCCACGCGAGTGCGACCTGCTCGAGATGGCTTGTGCCGGGCGTCGAGCGGTAGAGGCCGGTGTTCTGGTCCCACGCCGTCGCGAGCCAATTCACGGCAACCGTCACGGGCAGCGCGCCACCAATCACGAATCCGAAGAAGCGCGGGCCCGCCATCGCCATCGTCGCGGGACCGACGCGCTCGTCGAGCAGCTTCAGCACTTCCGCGTCGCGCACGCCTTCCACCGGCAGGGCGATGTCGAGCTCCGCGAGCTGCTGCACGGCCACCGGGTCCGGCCACACGGCACGGTCAGCAAGCGATTCGAGATAACGGCTCGCGCGTTGCGCGGCGTCTTCCAGCAGTTGTTGCATATGGTGACCCTCCGACGGTCCCCGTATGCTGCGCGCACACGCGCTCCGAGAGGTAGTGCCTGCACTCAACGCGAACGCGAACCTTCCACGCCGAGTGCTAGAGTTCGCGCATGGCGCAGTCGGAGTTGAATGTGCAGTCGCTCGACGCCGCGGCGGTGCTCGCGGCGCTTCGCAGCCTGCGTGATCGCCAGCCGGTGAAATTCGCCGCGTTTTACTCGAGCCAGCTCGGCGGCATCGTCACGGATCCCGCGCTCATGGTCCTCCCATTCGATGACCACATGGTGCATCGCGGCCACGGCATCTTCGACACGGCTGCGCTCGTGGGCGGCAGGATCTACGACCTCGAAGCGCATCTCGACCGATTCTTCGGCTCTGCCGAGCGTTCGCGCCTGAAAATGCCGGGCGCGCGAGCTGCCCTGCGCGACATCATCGTGCACACCGCTGCCGTGAGCCGCTTGCGTGACGGCGCGATCCGCTACTGGCTTTCGTCCGGGCCCGGCAGCTTCGATCTCGTCCCCGCCGCGGGAGCCGAGCCGGGCTTCTTCGTGATGGTGTTCGGGGGTCTCTCTTACCCAACGCGCTGGTATACCGACGGGCTGCGCGTCATGACGACCACGTACCCGATCAAGCCGCCGCTCTACGCGATCACGAAGGCCACGAATTATCTTCCGAACGTTCTCATGCAGATGGAAGCGAAGGCGGCCGGTCTAGACAACGGCGTGTTCATCGACGACGCGGGCAACATCGGCGAAAGCTCGAATATGAATCTCGCGTTCGTGACACGCGACGGCGTGCTGCGACATCCGAAGTTCGAGCACGTGTTGCCCGGCTGCACCTCGTTGCGCCTGCTCGATCTCGCGCGCTCGACGGTCGGCCACGGCGTGCTGACCGGCGTCGAGGTCTGCGACATCCCGGTTGCGGAAGGCCGCGCCGCCCGCGAGATGTTGCTGCTCGGCAGCTCCATCAAGGTGGCGCCCATCGTCGAGTGGGACGGCCGACCGATCGGCGACGGGAAACCAGGCCCCGCCGCACGCGCGTTGCTACAACTGCTCGAACAGGATATGCGCAGCGGCGACCGGTTGATCGACGTGCCGCGCCTCTGAAGCGCCTCGAAACCCTGAGCCGCGGCTAGCGCGGCTTCTCGAAGCGCAGCGCGAAGCGATCCGTCTTGCCGCTGATGCTCTTGTCGAAAATCTTCGCGGAGTGATCGTCAGCGGGATTGGCCAGGAAGTTGCCTTCCCTCGCCAGCTTGAATCCTGCCGCCTGGATCTCGTCAACGACGACTTTCTTCTCGATGCGGTGCAGCTCTTTTATCTTCGTCGCGCCGGCACCCGCACCCGCCTCGTGGTCGATGATGCCGTACACACCGCCGGGCTTCAGCGCCGCGAACACTTTCTTGTTCAGCGCACCGCGGTCCTCGTCCGTCAGGAAGATGTCGTGGTACGCCATGACCATGATCACCTCGTCTAGCGAGCCGTCGCTCGGTAGCGCGAGCTTGTCGACGGGGCCATCGATGCGTACGACGCCTTTGAACGCCGGCTCGGCCAGCAGCGCATTGAAAGCGTCCGTGTAGAACCGCGCGAAAAACGGGTTGTTGCCGGCGTACACCTTGCCGCTGGGACCGACGAGCGGCACGAAGACCCGTGTCCAAAAACCGCCGCCGGTCAGAAGGTCGGCGACGTGGTCGCCGGACTTGATGCCGAAGAATTGAACGACCTCCGCAGTGTGCCGCCGCGCGTCCTGATCGCGATCCGCTTGCGGGCGCGCCGTGCTGGAAATTATCGAGTTCAGATCGGTTTGCGCGAAACTTGGCGATGTCACCGCCGCCGCAAGCACCACCGCAACCAACGCAACGAACCGCTTCATCGAAATCTCCTTTCCTTTGAAAACCATCAGTGCTGCGGCAACGCAAACGCAAACAATGCGCTGCCGGCCGCGATCGTAATGTACTGACGCCCGTTCACGGCGAAGCTCATCGCGCCAGCATTGATCTGCCCCCCGAGCGAGGCACGCCACAACAATTCGCCGTTTCGTCCGTCGAGCGCAAGCAAATACCCTTCGCGACCGCCGCCGAACACGAGATCGCCCGCTGTCGACAACACGCCGCCCCACGTGATGTCCGCCATGCGGTACTCCCACTTAGGCGTAAGCGTATTCGGATCGTACGCGCGAATCACGCCGTACGCTTCGTCATCGTTATTGAAGAACGGGTCGAGATTCGTCTGCCCCATCGCTGTCTGGCGTCGATTCACGCCGACGGGCTGCGGGAACACGCCTTCCGAAGCGACGATACCGGAGTTCTCCCAGTGCGCCACGTAGTAAAGACCCGTGCGCGGCGAGAACGAAGTGGGCGCCCAGTTGATCGCGCCGTGCACATGCGGGCGGAACAGCTTTGGCTCCTTCGTAACGTCCATGCCGGCCACGCGCTGCGGCCGGCCCTTCGCGTCGAAGCCGGCGAGCCAGTTGTTCTTCACATACGCCTTGCCAGCGAGGAACTCGCCCGTGACGCGGTCGAGCACGTACATGACGCCGTTGCGGTTGGCCCAGAGCATGACCTTGCGCGGCGTGCCGCGCCAATCGATGTCGGCGAGCACGGGCACCTGAGTCGCGTCGTAGTCGAGCTCGTCGTGCGGCGTGAANNTGGTAGTACCACTTCAGCTTGCCGGTATCGACGTCGAGCGCGACGACGCTGTCGCTGTAGAGATTGTCGCCCGCACGCTCGCGGCCGTCCCAGTCCGGCCCCGGGTTACCTGTGCCCCAGAAGGCGAGGTTCGTCTGCGGATCGTAGGCTCCGGCGTTCCACACTGCGACGCCGCCCTGCTTCCACGAATCGCCGGTCCAGGTTTCGCTGCCAGGCTCCCCGGGCGCGGGGATCGTATAGAAGCGCCAGACTTCCTTGCCTGTCTTCGCGTTGTACGCCGCGATGTAGCCTCGAATACCGAAGTCGCCGCCGGCCGTGCCGACGATGACTTTGTCCTTGATGACGTTCGGGGACATCGTGATGGCGTACAGCTTCGAGGAATCGCCGACTTTCGTGTCCCACACGAGCTGCCCGCTCTTCGCATCGATCGCGAGCAGGTGCGCGTCGATCGTGCCCATGTACAAGGTGTCGCCCAGGATCGCGAGACCCCGGTTCACGCGGCCGCAGCACGGGCGTGCGTCGGGGGCGGGCTCGTGGTGATACGTCCAGAACATGCGACCCGTGGCTGCGTCGAGCGCGACGACGTCGTTCGGCGCCTGAACGGTGTACAGAACGCCGTCGACCACGAGCGCGGTGGCCTCGAACTTCTCGAGCGAATGCGCTTGCCACACCCATTGCAGCTCGAGCGATTTCACGTTCTTCGTGTCGATCTGATCCAGCTTGCTGAAACGCTGGTTCGACACCGTGGCCGAGTAACTCAACCAGTTCTGTGGCTCGCGGTCGGCATTCAAGATTCGGTCGAACGTGACTTGCGCGTGAAGCGGCGCACCCGCGACGAGGGCTACGAGCGCGAGCGTGCGAAGAAGCGTTTTCATGGGGTCACCTCACCGCGCAGCGAAGAGAGATAGGTCACAACATCCGCGATCTGCTGCGACGTGAGTTTCTTGCTTGCGGCCGGCATCGGTGTGTCGTCAAAGCCGTGCTGGCTCAAGTCCGCGATGCTGAACGAACGCAAGCGCTCGTCGGTGTCGAGCAACTGCACCGTGAACGTGTCGCGGTTGAGCAGCCTTCCTACGATCGGCTTGGCATTTTTTGGCGTGACTTTGTAGAAGCGATTTTCGGGCTGCACCTCGGCTTTGGGATCGAGCAGCGAACGTTCGATCTCGGCCGCGCGGCGCACCGCGCCTATGCGCGTGAGGTCAGGGCCTACACGCGAACCCACGCCATGCACGGCGTGGCAGTCGGTGCATTCTCCTTTGCCTTCGAAAACCGTGCGGCCGCGGCGCGCATCGCCGTTCGCCGGCGCCGCACGCCCCTCGGACATTGAGCGCAGGTAGTCGGCGATGCGCAGCGCCTGCTCCTTGCTCATACCGGGATTCGGCGGCATCGGTTTGCCGGGGATGCCGCCGATGATCGTGTCGGCGAGCTCGTCGTTCGTGAACTGCCGGCGGAATACGCCGCGGCCGAAATCGATGCCGGCGATCAGGTCGCCGTCCGGCCCGTGGCAGTTCGCGCACGTGGTCTCGAACACGCGCTTGCCGTCCTGAATGTCGAACGCGGTTGCGTGCTGCCCGGTCGCCGGGGCGCCGAGCGCCGCAGTGATGACGGCCGTCACCCACGGCAGTGCCGTGCGTCTCATTGGTATTCCCCCCGGCCTCGAAAACGTGGCGCCTCGATCTTACCGTGCCGGGAACCCAGGCGCAGGGATTGCCGAAATGCGGACAGCGTCACATGGAACGAGTTTGCGCGGTGCAGTCCTCGCGCCAATGTCGATGTGTTAGCGTTTTGCGCATGAGTGCAGTGCGAACTACGTTGCGTTGGTTGATGTGGGTGGCGATCGCGATCGTCGCCGTACCGGTCTTGTTGTACTTGTTCGCGTTCACCTTGAATTGGCGTGACCAGCCGCCGAACGCCGAAGCGCTCGAGCTCGCCGCCGCTCCGCTACCGGAGCCAATCCCCGATCCCGCGAACGCCTATGTCTACCTCCTCGGCTTTGCCTTACCGCGGGTCGGTGACCCTACCCTGATCGGCGCGACGCGGGCGGAGTGGATACGCAAGCTCGCGGCGGATCCGGAGATGAGTAGCGATTCCGATCCCTACCCCGGCAGCGCTCCCGACTTTCAGCAGGTTCCCGAGGCGCTGGCGCCGGTGTTGACGCCCTGCGGCAACCCGGACGCGGGGTGCGTCGCGGCGTTCGAAACGGCCGCCGCCGCACTGGGTGAACAGCTCGAGCAGCAGCGGCCGTTGATCGAGCGATACCGAACCCTGCTCACGTTCCGCGCGTGGCGCGACGTCAGCACCCGCGACCTGCGCAGTCCGCTACCGCCTTACGCCGAGGTGGGGTACGCACGCCGGCTGTTTCTGCTGGACACCTGGCTGCTGGCCGCCGCCGGAAACGCAACGGAGGTTCGCGCTCGACTCGACGCCGACCTCGTCTTCTGGCGTATGGCGCTCGTCGAATCGGATTTTACGTTCGGCAAGGTCATTGCGGCGTCGTATGCGAACCTCAATTTCCTGTGGGGGAATTTGATTCTCCGGCAGTTGCCGCCAGAACGGCGCGCAGACGGCGTGCCCGAGTCGTGGCGCAAACCGATCACGGACCCCGAGCGTTCGATGCGGCGCGCCCTCACCAACGAGTGGCGTGTCGTCGATGCATCGCTACGATTCATGAAGGAGCACGACCTCGAGTTCCCGCGCACGCGCGCTGGGCAGCCCCGGCCTTTCCTTGGTCGCATGGAGGCCAAACTGGAGCTGCCGCTATTCAAGGCGCAGGCCACCTCAAATCGCTACGCCGCCATGTACGTGAAACTCGACGCACTCCTCAGCGTGCCGTACGCAGAACTCGGTGAGGCGGTTGCGCGCGCTGCGGAAGCCGACGAGCCTCCAAAGGGCGTGCTCGCCGTTACCTACAACGTTTTCGGGAACGCCTTGGGCGACCCGGAGCCGTCGTTATTCGCCAACGAGGCGGCGCGCGTTGCCGATCTCGAAGGTGGACGACGTGCGGCGTTGATGACGGCGGACCTGCGCGTGCTGAAGATTCCGCCGGAGCTTGCGGCCGCGATGATCCCGCTGGCCGCCTCGCGCGATCCCTATACCGGCGGACCGTTCGTATGGACGGCCGAGCCCGCTACGGTCAGCTTCACCGGCCTCGAGCGCACGAGCGACACCCGCCACCGGTTCCTGTACTGACGCGCACCTACTCCGCAGCCGCCGGCCGGCGTTGCTGAGGCTTCGGCTGCGGCAAGCTGTACGCGATGAGCTCACCCGGATAGTTGTTGCCACTCACGGCGATCACGAGGAACTGCCGGCCGTTTTGCATATACGTCATCGGTGAGCCGCTTTGTGGCGCCGGCAGCTGCAGTGCCGCGAGCTCGCGCCCGCTGCTCTTGTCGTATGCGCGCAGCATGGATCCCGGTTTGCCGTCCGGCGTCGGGCCGTAGCCGGGCTCGGCCACGATCAACAGCGACTTCGTCGCGAGCGCGCCCGGTGGTTGTCCCGCGCGGCCGGTGCGGCCGATGTCCACGCCCTTCAACGCGGGGTTGTTCTTGATGGCCGTCGGCGTCTCGCCGTTCGGAACCTCCCAGCTCAACGCGCCCTTCGAGAGATCGAAGGCCGCGATGGTGCCGTACGGCGGCTTCAGCAGCGGCAAGCCTTGCACGCTCACGTCGC
This sequence comes from Gammaproteobacteria bacterium, assembly GCA_003155415.1. Classification (GTDB taxonomy): domain Bacteria; phylum Pseudomonadota; class Gammaproteobacteria; order Steroidobacterales; family Rariloculaceae; genus FEN-1219. Next base: position 6,700 of record PMCP01000114.1, read on the forward strand.
GCAGGCCGCCGAACGCGCCGGCGTCGGGCCCCAGGCAAATGCCGTGCGGCATCACGGAGCCTTCGGCGTAACGGCAGATCGTCATGCTGTTCACGGCGACGCTCGCGGTCACGTAGACCATGTGCGTGTCGGGATCGTACGCCCCGCCCGGCCAGTTGCTGCCGCCCATCACCATCA